>NZ_JBHXKA010000025.1:28471-78808 GCF_042722885.1 Streptomyces sp. NPDC058401 | reverse complement strand
CCGTCCGCTCGGGTTCGCCGACCTGGTCGCCCTGACCGCGCAGATCGCCGACCTATGCGGGGTACGGGACCACCTGCGGCCCCAGGTGGTACGGGTGCGCAGCAGGCTGGTCCGCCGGCCGGCGGATCCGCGGAAGAAGGCCGCTGCCACTGCGCCGTTCCTGAACAGTCTCTTCCCGCCCGATCTGGCCCGGGTGTCCGCGGCGGTCGGCAAGGGCATCGGCCCGGCGCTGGAGGCGTACCTGACCGAGCTCGGCTCCGTCGCCGTGGGGGCGCGGACGGATGTGCGCCGGGAGCGCGGGGCCGTCCTGGACGGGGTGGCTCCGGCCCTCGTCCCGGCCGGCCGCTGGCCCGCTCCGGCCGATCAGCCGCTCGCGCTGAGCCAGCAGTTCGCGGTCGACCGCATGCTCGCCGACCGGGCGGGCACCGACGGCGGGATGTTCTCCGTGAACGGCCCGCCGGGCACGGGCAAGACCACGATGCTGCGCGACCTGGTCGCCGCGCTGGTCGTCGAGCGGGCGGCGGTGCTGGCCACCTTCGACCGGCCCGGGCAGGCGTTCCCCGGTCCGCCGTGGCGGGGCCGGGACCGCCAGGGGCAGCACCCCCGCTTCGTGTCGCGGCTCGACCCGCGGCTGACGGGCTTCGAGATCGTGGTCGCCTCCTCCAACAACGGCGCCGTGGAGAACATCACCGCCGAACTCCCGGGCATGGGCGCGCTCGGCGAGCACTGGCACGGCGGACCGGACCATTTCTCCGACCTCGCCTCCGCGCTCCTCGGCGGCCCGGCCTGGGGGCTGGTCGCGGCGGTGCTCGGCAACAAGGGCAACCGCAAGGAGTTCGGGGACCGGTTCTGGTGGGGACGGCTGCCCGAGAAGGAGACCGACGCCCGCTCCGCCGCCGGCCTGCCGCCGCTGCGCGGCATGCGGGAGGAGCTGAGCGACTGGATCCCGCCCAAGCCCGTGCCCGGTGCCGCGTCCGGGGGCCGGCGGCCCGGCACCGCCGCGGACCCGACCGCGGCCGCGGCGGCCGGGCCCGCACGCCCCGTACCGTCGTGGACGGGTGCCGTCGCGGCGTTCCGGGCCGCCCAGGCGGAGGTCGAGCGGCTGCGCGCCGGGCGGGCCCGGCTGGCCGGGGCCCTGGCGGCCGTCGAGTCCCCGTCGGGCGGGCGGCGGATCGGGGACCTGGAGGCCGCCGTGTCCCGGGCCCACCAGCAGGTCGCCGCGGCCACGACGGTCCTGGACCGGGCCGCCGCCGCCACGGCAGCCGCCCGTTCGGCCACGGTGGCGGCCGAGGCCGGATACGGGGCCGCCTTCGCACGCGTACCGCAGGCCCGGCAGGAGCTGGCCGGGGCCCGTGCGGACCTGTCGGCCGCCCGTGAACTGGCCGCGCACCACCGCGAGTACGTGGCCGCGCTGATCGCCCGGCACGACGCGCCCCCGGTCGTAGAGCGGGGCCTGCGCGGCGGGCTGCGCCGACTGCTGCAGAGCTCCGCCGACCGGCAGGCCGCCGAACGGCAGCAGGAGCACACGCAGGCCGAGATCGCGCACCTGCTCGTCCGGCAGCGTGCCGCGCTCGACGACTCCCTGGAACAGGTCGCGGCGGCCGTGCGCGCCGAGTCCCTGGCCGCCGACCGGCACACCGGGTCGGGCACCGTCGTCGAGGAGGCCTCGGCCGGCCTCGCCGCCGCCCTCGACCGCGAACGGGCCGCGGGCGCGCGGGAGACCGCGGCGGCCGCCGCCCTCCGCCGTGCCCGGCAGGACGCGGACTCCTCCGGCCTCGCTCTGCGGGGCGCCGTGGCCGAACTCGACGGCCTGCACCGTGAATTGCGGGAGGCCGCCCGGGCGCTGCCGTCGCTCCCGCTCGGCTGGCCGCACCTCGACGAAGCGGACCAGGAACTGGGCTCGCCGTGGTCCGACGAGGCGTGGTCCACGGCGCGCAGCGATCTGTTCCTGCGCGCCCTCGATCTGCACCGGGCCTTCGCCGCCGGGGCCGCGAAGAAGGTCCGCGGCAACCTCCAGGTCCTGATGGAGCTGATGGCCGGTACCAACGGGGCCGTCCCCGACGAGGAGGTGGAGCACGCCTGGCGGACCCTGTTCCTCCTGGTGCCCGTCGTCTCGACCACGTTCTCCTCCGTCGGCAGCATGTTCGCCCGCCTCGGCCGGGAGTCGATCGGCTGGGTCCTCGTCGACGAGGCCGGGCAGGCGACCCCGCAGGCCGCCGCCGGGGCACTGTGGCGTGCCCGCCGTGCCGTCCTGGTCGGTGATCCGCTCCAGCTCGAACCCGTCGTCACCATGCCCGCGGCACTCCAGCTCCGGCTGCTCGGCGCCTACGGAGTGGCCGAGCACTGGCTGCCCTCGGCCACCTCGGCCCAGGCCGTGGCCGACCGGACGAACCGCTACGGCACCTACCTGCCGGCCCCGGGCACCGACGGCGAGCACGTCTGGGTGGGCTCGCCGCTGCGCGTACACCGGCGCTGCGAGGACCCGATGTTCACGGTGAGCAACGAGGTCGCGTACGGCAACCTCATGGTCCACGGCACCGGCCACAAGGCGTTCCCCGGGGCGGAGCGGGACGGCCTGCTGCCCAGCCGCTGGCTCAACACCGACGACCCGGGCCGCCCGTCCGAGGCCCCGTGGGGCGAACGCGACCGCCGGGCCTTCGAGTTCGTCCTCGACTCCCTGCACCGCCACGGCGTCGGCGTGGAGCGGGTGCGCGTCATCGCCCCCTTCCGGGCGCTGGTCGCCGAATGCCAGAAGGTCTGCCGCGGCCGGGAGGGCTGGACCTCCGAACTGATCGAGCAGCGCTGCGCCACCGTCCACCGGGCCCAGGGCAAGGAGGCCGACGTCGTCGTCCTCGTGCTCGGCGGCGGCCGGCCCGGTGCCCGCGCGTGGGCGGCCGGCACCCCGCACCTGCTCAACGTCGCCGCGAGTCGCGCCAAACGGCGCCTCTACGTCATCGGCGAGCGCAGCCTGTGGGCCCCGCTCCCCCACTTCGAGGTCCTCGCCCGCGAGCTGACGGAGTTCCACCACCTCAGCGACCGGGCCGTCTGGCCGCAGGACACCGAGACGGCCTAGGAACCGGCGTGCGGGGTGTCCGGGAGGGCCTGTTCCGCCCAGATGATCTTTCCCTCGGGGGTGTAGCGGGTGCCCCACTGATCGCTGAGCTGCGCCACCAGGAACAGGCCGCGCCCTCCCTCGTCCGTGGCGGCGGCGTACCGGGGGTGCGGGGCGGTGCTGCTGCCGTCCCACACCTCGCAGGTCAGGGTGCGGGCGTGCAGCAGCCGTACCCGGACCGGCGCGCTGCCGTGCCGCAGGGCGTTGGTGACGAGTTCGCTGAGGATCAGTTCGGTGGCGAAGCCGAGCTCCGACAGGCCCCATGCGTCGAGCTGCTTCACGGCGAGGCTGCGCACGGAGGCGACCGCACTCGGCTCGAAGGGCACGTCCCACTCCGTGACCCGGTCCGGGCCGAGGGTCCGCGTCCGTGCGATGAGCAGCGCCACGTCGTCGGTCGGGCGGTCCGGCAGCAGCAGATCGAGTACGGCCCGGCAGCTCTCCGCCGGGTCCCGGTCCGGATGGCTCAGCGCCGAGCGGAGCAGCTCCAGTCCCTCGCCGATGTCCCGGGTCCGCTCCTCGATCAGCCCGTCCGTGTACAGGACGAGCTGGCTGCCTTCCGCCAGGTGCAGCTCCGCGGTTTCGAACGGGATGCCCCCGAGTCCGAGCGGGGGCCCGGCCGGCAGTTCCACGATCTCCGTCGTGCCGTCGGGAGCCACCACGAGGGGCGGCAGGTGCCCGGCCCGCGCCATGGTGCAGCGCTGGGACACCGGGTCGTAGACGGCGTACAGGCAGGTAGCGCCGAGGACCCCGCCGTCCAGGTCGTCGGCCGCCCCGTCGCGGTCGATGCGCTGTACGAGGTCGTCCAGGCGGGCGAGGATCTCGTCGGGCGGCAGGTCGAGGGTGGAGAAGTTGTGCACCGCGGTGCGCAGCCGTCCCATGGTGGCCGCGGCGTGCAGCCCGTGTCCGACGACGTCTCCGACGACCAGCGCGACCCGGCTGCCGGGCAGCGGGATCACGTCGAACCAGTCGCCGCCGACCCCGGACTGGGCGGGCAGGTAGAAGTGCGCCACGTCCACGGCGCTCTGCTCGGGCAGGGCGCGCGGCAGCAGGCTGCGCTGGAGGGTTTCGGCGAGGGCGTGCTCACGGGTGTAGCGGCGGGCGTTGTCCATGCTGACCGCCGCCCGGGCGACGAGTTCCTCGGCCAGTGACAGCTCGTCCTCGTCGAAGGGCTCCGGTTTCTGCGACCGCCAGAAGTTGACCACGCCGAGTACGACGCCCCGGGCCCTGAGCGGGGCCACGATGAGCGAGTGGATCCCGTAGTCGACGATGGCACGGGCTCGCGGCGGGTCCTGGGCGTGCCAGCCCGCGGCATCGGCCAGGTGGGGCACCAGTTCCGCTTCGCCGGTGCCGTAGCCGCGCGCCTGCGGGGTGGACGGCAGGAAGTCGATCAGCCGGCCGCGCGGGTAGAGGGGGTGGTCGGCGCGGATGCCGCTGACCGCCGTGCGGCGCATGTCGGCGCCGGCGGCCGGTTCGTCGCCGTCGAGCACGGAGTCGGCCAGGTCGACCGTGACGTAGTCCGCGAAGCGGGGCACGGCGACGGCGGCGAGCTCCTCGGCCGTCCGCACGACATCGAGGCTGGTTCCGACGTCGCCTCCGGCGTCGTAGAGCAGCTTGAGCCTTCGGCGGGCCGTTTCCGCCCGGCTCGTCAGGACCTGCATCTCGGTGGAGTCCCGGATGGTGACCACCGCGCCTTCCCGGCGGCCCCCGGGGTGGGTGGGCCGCTGGTTGACCACGAGCAGCCGGTCGCCCGATTCGAGCACCTCGTCGGTGGCCACGCGGCCCGACAGCAGCAGGTCCGCCATCCGGCGGTCCAGGCCGGGCACGTCGCCCACGCTGCGTCCCTCGGCGTCCTCCGGCAGGCCGAGCAGCCGTCTGGCCTCGTCGTTGGCCAGCCGTAGCCGCCCGTCGCCGTCCGTGATCAGCACCCCTTCGCGGACGGCGTGGAGCACCGCGTCGTGGTGCTCGTACATGCGGGTCATCTCCTGCGTGCCGAGCCCGTGGGTCTGCCGGCGCAGGCGTCGGCTGATCAGGGCGGTGCCGCAGGTGGCCAGGGCCAGGCCGGTCGCTATGGCCAGCAGGATGACCGGGAGCTGGCGGTCGACGACACCGGTCACGTTCTTCACCGTCAGGCCCGCCGAGACCAGGCCGACGACCCGGCCGTCGGGCGCGGTGACCGGCACGACCGCCTGGATCTCCTTGCCGAGCGGGCCCTGCACGCTCTCGGTGTGGACCCGTCCGGCGAGCGAGGGCTCGATCGTGCCGACGAACCGTTTCCCGATGCGGTCCGGCTGGGGATGGCTGTACCGGATGCCGTTGGTGTCCATCACCACGATGAAGTCCACGCCGGCGGCCTTGCGCGTGGTCTCGGCCAGGGGTTGCAGGACGGCGGAGGGGTCGGAGGTCTTCAGCGCGTCCTGCAGGCCCAGGGAGTGGGCGAAGGTCTCCGCGACGGAGACCGACCGGTTGCGCGCCTCGCGGTCGCTGTCGTGCCGCGACTGGAGCAGCAGGGACAGCAGGGCGCCGGTCGCGAGCAACACCACGATCGCCACCTGGAGGACGAACACCTGTCCGGCGACGCTGCGGAGTCTGTTGCCTAGGAGTGACCGCACCGACACGCCCGGCACGGATGGCAAGGAAGGGGGGTCACGCACCCAGTTGTAGCACCTCTCGGCCCCCGTGGCCCCCGGGCGCGCGAGATCACTTCGCGGCACCCGGCGGTCACGTGCTGTTATCCGGCTGTCAGCCGGTGCAGAATTCGGCGGCCAGCATGCCGTTCAGGCTGTACAGCTCCCAGAGCGGCCAGTCGCCGTTCATGTTGAGCACGATGGCGTGGCTGCCGTCCGCCGTGGAGTAGAGGTAGCTCAGTGATCCGAATCCGCCGCCGTTGTGCCCGTAGAGGGCGACGGTGGAGCCGTCCGCACAGGTGATCGTGCGCCGGGTGAGACCGAGCCCGTAGTCGGCCTGGACGGCCTTCCAGGGCCTGCTCGCGTACCAGTAGCCGGGCGTGGCCTTGTCCCCCGAACTGACCGTGCTGATCGCCGGGTTCACGATGCACTCGGGCCAGGCGCGGGCCGGGTCGCAGGGCACGCCGGGCAGCTGGGAACCGACGGGGCCGGCCCCGGTGGGGTTCAGGTCAGTCATCATCTGCGCGAGCTGGGCCGGGGGCAGGAGCCGGCCGCCGAGCAGGGCGCGGATGAAGGTCATCAGGTCGCCGCTGGTGGACACGACGGCTCCGGCCGCGCCGCCGATGGACGGGTTCCAGTCGGCGGCCGGGCGGGACAGGTGGCCGAACGCTCCGCGGGGCCGGAGGTAGTTCGTGAAGAACTGGTCGTGCGGCGTCGGCAGCGTGGCCGTGGATCCGGGGAGCACCGTGCTGGTGAGGCCGAGCGGCTGGATGACCCGGCGCGTGATCTCCTCGGCCCACGGGTGTCCGGTCACCCGCTCGATGACCATGCCGAGCAGGACGTAGTTGGTGTTGCTGTAGTGCATGCCGGCGCCCGGTGCGAACTGCGGTCCGTGGGAGGCACCCTCGTCGACGAGCTGCTGGGCGGAGTAGTCGGGCAGGTTGGGGAAGCTGCTGCCGGCGCTCGCCAGCACGCCCAGGTCGCCGAGGTAGTTGAAGACGCCGCTGGAGTGCTGGAGCAGGTTCCGTACGGTGATGGGCGGGCTGCCGGGCGGCGGGTTGAAGCACTGCCCGGTGCTGGGGTTGCAGCCCGCGACGGGGTTGGTCTTCAGGACCGGGCCCAGCAGGCCGAACACGTCCTCGTCGAGGCCGAGCCGGCCCTCGGCTACGAGCTGGAGCACGGTCGTCGCGGTGAAGGTCTTGGTGATCGAGGCGGCCCGGAAGGGGCTGTCCGGGTTTCGTACGGGCGTTCCCGCGTCCGTGGCTCCGGTACCGGTCCAGGAGACGCCGTCCTTGTAGGTACGGGCGATCACCCCGGGGATCCCGTCGCCGCCGACGGCGGTCCCCGCCTCGGCGCGCAGCGCGGCGAGCAGCGGTTCGTGGCTGTCGTGGGCGGCGGCCGGCGTGGACGGCAGTCCCATGGCCGCGATCAGGAACGTCGCGGCGGCCACCGCGAGGCGGCCCCGTGTGGTGCGGGTGGCGCGTGTCGTGCGGGTGGTGCGTGTCGTGCGGGTGGTGCGTGTCCTGCCTGTCTTGGCTGTTCTGCGCATGCCTTTCATCGCTGTCCCCCGTGTCGACACCGCCGGGCGGTGCCGCCCGGCAGCGGCGAAGCTACGCAGGGGCGGCCGACAAGGGAAGGGCCGCGGAGGGGGCCGCCTCGTGCCTCATACGAGCCGGTCGATGAGGATCATCGCCACGTCGTCCGTCAGGCGGCCCCCGGTGTGGCGTACGAGGGCCTCGTGCAGTGCGTCGAGGAACTCCCGCGGGGTGGTGCCGGCGGGTATCTCCTCCATGATCTCCGGCAGGGGGAGGAACTCGTTGGCGCGGTTGCGGGCTTCGATGACGCCGTCGGTGTAGAGCAGCAGCCGGTCACCGGGCAGGAAGGGGTGGCTCTCCGGCGTGGCGGGAGGGCCGTCGACGAGGTCTTCCAGCCCGAGCGGCGGCATCGGCGAGGCGGGCATCAGGGCCTGCACCCTGCCCGCGTGCAGCACCAGCGGGGGCGGATGGCCGCGGTTGACCAGGTGCACCACCGGTTCGTCCGGCACCTGGGCGATGAGCGCGGTGGTGAACCCCTCCAGGAGGACTTCGGGAAGCTCGGCCTGGGAGTACGTGCCCCGCACGGCGGCTTCCCGCCGCAGCGCGGCCGCGCAGTGGTTCATGACCTCCTGCACCTGCTCCTCGTAGTGGACGGCCTCCCTGAACGCGCCCAGTGCCACCGCGACCGCGCGGATGGCCGACAGCCCCTTTCCCCGGACGTCCCCCACGATCAGGCGGACGCCGTAGCGCGTCTGCACCGCCTCGTACAGATCGCCGCCCACCAGCGCCCCGCTCCCGGCCGCGAGGGAGAGGCTGGCCGCCCGTACCGGGCCCAGCAGCTCGGGGACGGGCCGCAGGACGACCTCCTGAGCCGCCACGGCGATCCGGCGGACCTGGTCGAGCTCGTTCCGCGTGCGCGTGCGCACCGCGTTGCTCAGGATGACGCTGGCCACGGTCACCACGATCAGCCCCACGAAGTTGCCGATGATCAGCTGGGTCTGCGTTCCCCACGAGTGGTTGCAGGTCGCGGAGGTCACGTTCACGGCCACGGCGACGGCCGCCGCGGACAGCGTGCCGGTCGGGCCCATCGTCAGCGCGGCCAGCGCCGGAGTCGTGCTGAGGACGGGACCGGTGACCAGGTCGTGCGCGGGCGAGAGCTCGATCCCCAGCACGCCCAGCGCGATCGCGAAGGGCGCGCACCGCGCCAGCACGAACCGGACCTCGCCGTGACCGTACGCTCCCGGCAGGCCGGGCAACCGAGGCTGTGACCTCATGGGAACAGCCTGCCCCGCCGGAGCTGCCGGGGCCTCCCGAAGACCCGTGACCAGGGGCAGCCGCGCGTTTCGGGGTCCGCGGGCACCCGGACTGCGCCTGCCGCGGCGCGGACCTACGCTGGTCAGGTGACGGCCGTACCGGAGGCCACGGCGAGCGCGATTGCCGTCCGGAGACGGTCCGAGGGAGGTGAGGCCGGATGTCCGCACCCCGGGCAGTCCTACCTCGGAAAGCCGCGGCCCGCTGTGTGGCCGCCGGAGCCGTGTGCGCGTTGGTCCTCGTGGGCGCGGGAAGCGCCACGGCCGATGACAACGGCATCGCAGGCAAGAGCCCCCGTGCCATTGCCGACGCCTCCCGCGCGGCCATGTCCGGGCTGACGTCCATGCGCATGGTGGCCGAGGTGACCGACAAGGCGGGCACCACCGCTCTGGACCTCCGGTTCGACGAGCAGGGCGACTGCGTCGGCACCGTCACGCCTCCCGGCGGTTCGGGCCGGGCCGACATCATCAAACGCGGCGACGACGTGTGGATGAAGCTCGACGACGCCCTTCTGAGGGCACAGATACCGGGCTTCGCGGCCGAGGCGGCGATCGCGCTCGTCAACGGGCGCTACGTGCACGGCACCACGGACAGTTCCCTGTTGCGGAGCTTCGCCGAAGTGTGCGACCTGGACTTCTTCAAGAAGGAGTTCGCCTCGAAACCGGCGGACGAACAGCTGACCAAGGGATCCCGGACCGACGTCGACGGCCGTCCGGCCATCACGGTCACGAGCCGGCACGAGGACGAGGCGGGCACCTTCCAGGTCTCCACCGAGGGCAAGCCGTACCTCCTGCGGATCCAGGGCACCAAGGCCCCCGCCGAGCGGCTCGAGGCGACCTTCTCCGCCTTCGACCAGCCCGTCCAGGCCAAGCCCCCCGCGGCCGCCGACTCGGTCGACGTGTCCCGGCTCCAGTAGCCGGCGGGCACCGGCACCGGCCGGTCCTGGAGCCGGCACACAGGGGCACCGCTCACGGTCGGCCGGCGGGATCCTGGACCGGGTCAACCTGGTCGGTCTGGTCGGCCTGGGTGCCTTCGTCCTTGAGGCCCTCCGGGGGTCCCGGCTGGGGCGGTACCGCGGCCGGGGCGCCCTCCCCCGGCAGGGTCCGCCTGCCGGCGATCCAGGCCGCCGCCGGCTCGGTGTAGCGGGCGGTCAGCGGGCCGATCACCACGAGGATCAGCACGTACGCGGTGGCGAGCGGGCCCATCGCGGGCTCGATCCCGGCCGTGACGGCGAGCCCGGCGATGACGATGGAGAACTCCCCGCGGGCCACGAGCGTGCCACCGGCCCGCCAGCGCCCCTTGACCCCGATCCCGGCCCGCTTCGCCGCCCAGTACCCGGTCATGATCTTCGTACCGGCGGTGACGAGCGCCAGCGCAAGTGCGGGCAGCAGCACCGGCGGGATGCTGGCCGGGTCGGTGTGCAGGCCGAAGAAGACGAAGAACACGGCGGCGAAGAGGTCCCGGAGCGGGCTGAGCAGGGTATGGGTCCCCTCGGCGACCTCGCCGGACAGGGCGATGCCGACGAGGAACGCGCCCACCGCGGCGGAGACCTGGAGCTGCTGGGCGATGCCCGCGACGAGCAGGGTCAGGCCGAGGACCACGAGGAGGAGCTTCTCGGGGTCGTCGCTGGAGACGAAGCGCGAGATGTGACGTCCGTAGCGGACCGCGACGAACAGGACGGCGCCGGCGACGCCGAGGGCGATGGCCAGGGTCGCGCTGCCCGCGGCGAGGCTGACGCCCGCGAGCAGGGCGGTGATGATCGGCAGGTAGACCGCCATCGCGAGGTCTTCGAGGACCAGGATCGACAGGATGACCGGGGTCTCGCGGTTGCCGACCCGGCCGAGGTCTCCCATGACCTTGGCGATGACTCCGGAGGAGGAGATCCAGGTGACCCCGGCCAGGACGACGGCGGCGACCGGACCCCAGCCCATGAGCAGCGCGGCGGCCGCGCCGGGGACCGCGTTGAGGCCGAAGTCGACCAGGCCGGCCGGGTACTGGGTCTTGAGGTTGGAGACCAGATCCGACGCGCTGTACTCCAGGCCGAGCATGAGCAGGAGGAGGATCACGCCGATCTCGGCGCCGATGGCGACGAACTCCTCGCTGGCTCCCATCGGCAGCAGGCCGCCGGTGCCGAAGGCCAGGCCGGCCAGCAGGTAGAGGGGGATGGGGGAGAATTTCAGGCGTCCGGCGACCCGGCCCAGCAGCCCCAGGCCGAGGATGATCGCGCCGAACTCGATGAGGAACACAGCCGAGTGCACGGGCGTCACTCCCGGCCGAGTATCGCGGCGGCCGCGTCGACGCCCTCGCGGGTGCCGATCACGATGAGGGTGTCCCCGCCCGCGAAGCGGAAGTCCGGTGCGGGCGAGGGGCGGGCCTCCGCGCGGCGCAGTACGGCCACGATCGAGACGCCCGTCTCGGTCCGCATCCGCGTCTCGCCCAGGACCCGGCCGTTCCAGTAGGAGTGCGCGGACAGTTCGATCCGCTCCGCGACCAGGCCGAGGTCGGTGGTGTGCAGCACGTTCGGGCTGTGGTGAGCGGGCATCAGCGCGTCGATCAGGGACGCCGCTTCCGGTCCGGTCAGGTGCAGCGAGTGGGCGCAGGCGTCGGGGTCGTCGGCCCGGTAGAGGTTCACGGTCCGGGTGCCGTCGCGGTGCGCGACCACGGACAGGTGGCGGCGCTCGCGGGTGGTGAGGTCGTACTGGACCCCGATGCCGGGCAGTGGTGTGGTGCTCATCCGCGGAGCAGGCACAGCTGTCCCCCTTCGTCTTCGTTCCGTACGTGGTGCCGTCGGCAGTGTGGGCCGTTTCTCGGGCAGGAGACGGCCGCTCGGCGGCCCCATGGTTGCATTTTCCGGGCCGCCGGAATATGGGTGCCGGCACGGATGGACATCGCCCCGACAACACGACAGGCTGCAGGGGTCACCGGCCCCGCCGCAGGTCACAGCGGGTGCGGGTGGATACGTAGTACGGGGACGGCGGAGGTGAGCGCGCCGATCGGACGGGTGGCCAACGGGAGGAGGAGCGGACGTGTCGCTGTACTGGCGGATCTTCGCGCTGAACGCCGCCGTTCTCGTCACGGCGGTACTGCTGCTCCTCGGCCCGGTCACCGTCTCCACCCCGGTCCTGTTCGGCGAGGCCGTCGTCCTGCTCGGAGGGCTGGCGGCCATGCTCGTCGCGAATGCCGCCCTGCTGCGGTTCGGTCTGGCGCCCCTCGACCGGCTGACCCGGGCCATGACCGCGGTCGACCTGCTCCGCCCCGGCAGCCGGACCCGCGTGGAGGGTCCCGGCGAGGTGGCCGAGCTGACCACCTCGTTCAACGCGATGCTGGCCCGGCTGGAGGCCGAGCGCGCGACGAGCACCGCCCGGGCCCTCTCCGCGCAGGAGGCCGAACGCCGCCGCATCGCCCGGGAGCTCCACGACGAGGTCGGTCAGACCCTGACGGCCGTCCTGCTCCAGCTCAAGCACGCCGCCGACCGGAGCCCGGACCCGCTGCGCGAGGAGCTCCGCCAGGTGCAGGAGACCACCCGCGCCGGTCTGGACGAGATCCGGCGCATCGCCCGGCGCCTGCGGCCGGGGGTGCTGGAGGAACTGGGCCTGCACAGTGCGCTGCGGGCGCTCACGCCGGAGTTCACCACCTCTTCGCTCCGTGTACGCCATTTCATCGCGCCGGGACTGCCCGCGCTGGACGAGGCCACGGAACTCGTCGTCTACCGGGTCGCCCAGGAAGCCCTGACCAACGCGGCCCGCCACGCGGGCGCTAACGAGGTCGGGATGCACCTCTCCGACGGGCCCGCGGGAGCCGTACGGCTCCTCGTACGGGACGACGGGGCGGGCATCGGCCGGGCGGCCGAGGGGGCGGGGATCCAGGGCATGCGCGAACGTGCCCTGCTGATCGGCGCCGCTTTCGCCGTCGGAGCCGGTCCGCACGGCGGAACCGAGGTACGACTGGACGTCCCCGCGCACAGGACCGGGGAGGGCCTGCGATGACCCCACCGGACCCGGCCGCCGCGGCCGCACCGGCCGCCCCGACCCGCGTCCTGCTCGCCGACGACCACGCCCTCGTCCGGCGGGGCGTACGGCTCATCCTCGACGCCGAACCGGACCTGACGGTGGTCGCCGAGGCCGGGGACGGAGCCGAGGCCGTCGCCCTGGCCCGTACGCAGGAGGTCGACCTCGCCGTTCTGGACGTCTCGATGCCCCGCATGACCGGTCTTCAGGCCGCCCGGGAACTGTCCCGGCTGCGGCCGGAGCTGCGGATCCTCATCCTGACGATGTACGACAACGAGCAGTACTTCTTCGAGGCCCTCAAGGCCGGGGCCGCCGGTTACGTCCCCAAGTCCGTCGCCGACCGCGACCTCGTCGAGGCCTGCCGCGCGGCGATCCGGGACGAGCCGTTCATCTACCCGGGCGCCGAGACCACCCTGATCCGCAACTACCTCGACCGTGCCCGCCGACAGGATCCGCTGCCGGCCCGGGCGATCACCGAGCGGGAGGAGGAGATCCTCAAGCTCGTGGCCGAGGGCCACTCCTCCAAGGAGATCGGGGAACTGCTGGTGATCAGCGCGAAGACGGTGGAGCGCCACCGGGCGAACCTGCTCCAGAAGCTGGGGATGCGGGACCGCCTGGAGCTGACCCGCTACGCCATCCGGGTGGGCCTGATCGAGCCGTAGTACGGCGCCCGCCGGGGGCTGCCCGTCGGGGACTCTGCCCATATTCGCCATATTCAAGGCGGTAATCCGCCGAACGGAAGCGGAGTTCCATGGGCTTCTCGGCCAAGGTTCTCCGTACGCCCCTGCGCGCCCCCGCAGTGACGTTCCATCGTCCCCGTAGAGGGGCACCCGCGTGGTGTCGTTGGTTCGTCTACCGAGGAGAGCACACCATGACGACGGTCCTCGTCCTGCACAGCGTCAGCTTGGTCAGGTCCGCACTCGCCGCCCTGCTCAGATCCGAAGGGCCCTTCGAAGTGACGTCGGCGGGCTGGAGGACCGCCGGGCGCCGCGCGGAGTCCTTACGACCAGACGTGACCGTCATCGACGTCGACTGTCCGGGGACCGCGGCCGCCCTGGCCTGCGGCGGGAAAGCGGACCACGGGGTCCTCACCTCCCCCTCCCGGGTGCTGATGCTCGCCTCGGCGGGGGCGCCCGGCGCCTTGCACCGGGCCTTCCGGGCCGAGGCCCGCGGGTACGTCGACAAGGGCGGTTCGCCCGGGCGGCTCGTCAGGGCGGTCCTCCAGGTCGCCGCGGGAGAGAAGTTCATCGACGCCTCGCTGGCCTCCGCCTTCATGGAGGCCGATCCCGCGCCGCTGAGCCGGCGCGAACTCAGCGTGCTGGCGCGGGCCGCGGAGGGCGATTCCATAGCCGAGATCGCCGGCACCCTGCACCTGGCCACGGGCACGGTGCGCAACTACATGGCCGCGGCGACCCGCAAGACGGGCGGGCGCAACCTCATCGACGCGATCCGGATATCCCGGCGGGAGGGCTGGGTCTGACCGGATGCCCGGCGGCCGCGGGTGGGAGCACGGCGGCGGGTGGGAGCGCGGCTGCGTCACGCGTCCGCGGCGCGGCCCCACATCCCCACCAGATCGCGGTACAGCGGGGATCTGGCGGGGAGTTCGGCGTGCGTGCCGCAGACGGCGCGCGTTCCGTCGAGGACGAGGACCCGGTCGGCGCGGGCCGCGGAGGAGATGCGGTGGGCCACGACGACGAGGGTGCCGGGGCGCTCCGCGAGGACCCGCTCGGCGTGCGCCTCCGTACGCGGGTCCAGGTGGCAGGTGGCCTCGTCGAGGAGGAGCAGCGGCGCCGGTGAGAGGTAGGCGGCGGCGAGCGCCAGGTGCTGGCTCTCGCCCCGCGACAGCAGCCGGGGGGACACCTCTCCGTCCAGGCCGCCCAGCCGCTCCACGAGTACGTCGAGCCCCAGGCGGGCGACGGCGCTCCGCACCTGTGCGTCCCCGGGCATGCGGCCGTCCGGGGACGCGGCCAGGTGGGTGAGGTTCTCGCGCACGGTGCCGGTGAACACGTACGCCTGCTGCGGCAGCAGGGTGCGCCGCGGGTCCGGCCCTGCGGCTCCTGGTTCCCGGCGGGCGGGCTCGCCCGCGACCAGGACCGTTCCCGCACCGGGCGGCAGCATCCCGGCGAGCAGGGCGGTGAGCGTGGACTTCCCGATGCCGCTCGGTCCGACGACGGCGAGGTGCTCGCCCGGCCGTACCACCAGGTCTAGGCCGTCGAGCACGGGCGCCGCGCCCGCCCCGTAGGCGAAGGTGAGGCCGCGGAGTTCGGCCGCGGCCGTGGACACGGCGGCGGCGCGCAGGGAGGCGTGGCCGTGCTCCCTCGGCGGGGCCGTGCCGGCGTCGGCCTGGGTCCGCGGCGGGGCCGTGCCGGTGTCGTCCCGGGCCGGCGGCGCCGGATCGCAGAAGCGTTCGAGGACCACCAGCAGGCGGGTGCCCGCCGTGCCCAGGGCCGCCATGAGCGTGTTCAGGGCGGGCAGCAGGGCCTGCACCAGATAGGTGAGGGCTCCGGCCAGCGTGCCGGCGGTGATCCCGCGCGCGAGGAGCCAGGGCGTCGCGAGGAGCAGGGCGACCACCGGCAGCCGGCCCGCGGTGCCCAGGGCCAGCGTGCGCAGGGCGGACCAGTGCGCGAGGCGGCGCGCCAGCCGTTCCTGGGCCGCGACGAGGGGCTCCACCCCGGCTTCGGCAGCCCTCTGCCCGCCGCAGGCAACGATGTCGCGCAGCCCCTCGGCCACCGCTCCCACCCGGTCCGACAGCGCCTCGTCGGTGTCCAGCGAGCGGCGTTGCACGGAGGCCATGGGGCGGAGCGTGGCCAGGAAGGCGGCCGCTCCCAGCAGCAGCGGGGGGACCACGATCAGCAGCAGGACGGGGGCCAGGGCCGCCATGCCCGCGAAGGCGCCCACGGCGGTGAACACGAAGGAGCGTGCGGTGAGGACCAGTCCGGCGAAGGAGTCCCGCGCCATCTCGGTCTGCTGGGTCAGCCGGGACACCGATCCGGTGTCGGGTGCGCGCGCCGGGTCACCGACGGCGCGGTCGAGCGCCTGCCGCACCGCCCGCCTGACCAGGCCGTCCCGCAACGGCTCTACGAGGTCGGCCAGTTCGGCGAAGACCCCGCGCAGCGCGTATCCGCCGAGCAGCGCGCCGGCTCCGGCCGCGGCCAGCCAGGCGAGGCCGACGGCGACGTGGCCGGCGAGGAAGCCGTCGTCGAGTGCGCGGGCCACGCCGTAGCCGCCGAGGAAGGTGTGCACGGACTCCAGGAGCGACCACGCCGCCAGTCGCCCCACGGTGCGCGTGCGGCCCCGCAGGAAGCGGCGGCCCTCGGGGGCCACCCGCCGCCAGGTCTCGCCCTCGGTCACCGCGCCGCCCCTTCCTTCTCCGGGGGCGCCTGCCGCTCGTCGACCTCCGGGGGCGCCTGCTGGTCGTCGACTTCCGCGGGCGCCTGACGTTCGTCCGTTTCCGCGGCCCCTTCGGCGAACACCGCGCGGTAGGCGTGGTCCTGCCTCCACAGCTCTTCATGGCTGCCGGTCGCCCGTACCCGCCCGTCCTCCAGCCAGACGACGAGGTCGGCGCGGACCGCGGACGAGAGGCGGTGCGCGATCACGATGCGGGTGCCCGGCCGCACCTCGTGGGCGAGGGCCCGCTCGACCTCGCGGGCGGTGACGGTATCGAGGCTGGAGGTGGCGTCGTCCAGCACGAGGAGCCGGCCCGCGTGGCAGAAGGCCCGTGCCAGTCCCAGGCGTTGGACCTCGCCCCCGGACATCGGGGCGTCGGCGAGTCGCGTGTCGTACCCCTGTGGCAGGCGTGTCACGAAGGCCTCGGCGCCCGCCGCGCGGGCCGCGGCTCGGACCGCTTCGCGGCCGGGGTCCGGTCCCGGGCCGAAGCCGATGGCCCCGCCGATGGTGTCGCCGAGCAGTGCCGGCCGGTCGAAGGCGTACCCGACCTCGCGGCGCAGTGCCTCGGCGGTCAGCTCCCGCAGGGGTACGCCGTCCAGGAGGACCTGGCCCGCGTCGGGGTCGGTGAGCCGGCCGGCCACGGCGGCGAACAGGGTCTTGCCGGCCCCCGAGCGGCCCACCACGGCCACCGTGGCTCCGCCGGGGACGACCAGGTCGATGTCGTGCAGGACGGTCGAGCCGCCGCGTACGACCCGGACCCCGCGCAGTTCCAGGGCGCCGGGGCCACCGTCCGGCAACTCGGCCCGTCCGTATGCCAGTTCGGGAAGGGAGAAGAGTACGGCGGTACGCCGGGCGCCGGCCCGGCCGCGGACCACGGCCGCGAGCCCTCCGGTCACGGCTCCGATTCCGGCGGCGAGGCCCGCGTACCGCACGGCGGCGAGGAGTTCGCCGACGCCCAGGGCTCCGGCCGACAGCCGGATGCCACCGACGGCGAGGACCGCGTAGAGGAGCATCGGCATGAGGGCGGCCGAGCGGGCCGTCGTGCCGCCGTAGACCTGCCACATGCGCCGTCCCTCGGTGCCGAGTTCGGGCAACTGGGCGAGGATGCGGGCGCGTTCGCGGTCCGCGGTGCCGGCGGCGGCGATGGTGCGGGCTCCGGCGAGCGCCTCGACGAGCCGGCCGGCGGTCGCGAGCTGCACCTGTTGGTAGCGGGCGACGCTCGTACGGGTGTCGCGGGCGAAGGCCCGGAGCAGGAGCACCAGCAGCGGGATGCCCGCGAGGAAGACGAGCGCGGTCCACAGGTCGATGAGGAGGAGCGCGGCGACCGCGCCGAGCGGCGGCAGCAGGGCGGCGACGGCGTGGGCGACGGCGGTGGGCACCTTCCCGGCCTCGGCCGCGCTCGCGGTCAGCCGGGCGGCGGTTTCGCCGGGTGCGTGGCGGGCCGCGTGGTGCGGGGCCGTCCGCAGCAGCCGGGCGAGCCCGAGTCTGCGCAGCCGGGCGGTGGAGCGGCCGTCCACGTCTCCGGACAGCCGGGCCGCGGCGGCGTCAAGGACCACTTCGGCCGCGATGACCGCGGCGCACAGCAGGGTCCAGGCCCGGCCGGAGGGGTCCCGGCGGAGCAGCAGGTCGAGGGTGTGGCCGAGGACGGCCGGTTCGGCGAGCGCCGCCGCGGCGGCCGCCAGGGTGCATGCCAGCACGGCGGCGGTGCGCCCACCGCTGTGCCGGGCCGCCTCGACGAGCGCCCGGTCGGCGGCGCGTGCGACGGCCCGCGCCTGCGCGGTGTCGGCCTCCGGGCCGGGGGCTTCCATCGGCGGGTGCCTCCAGGGGTGTGGTGCGGGCCCGGGCGGTGAACCGCCCGGGCCCGAAGTGACCTGGTCAGTGACAGGTCGTGATGCTCAGGCTGCTGTCACCGCAGAGCAGGAGGCTGGCCCGGCTGCCGCCGCCACCGCCGCCGTGCAGCTCCGTGGTCTCTTCCTTCGGGGTCTCCATCGACTGCAGGTCAAGAAGCGTCATGTCAGATTCCTCTTCTTCGGTCGAGTGGTGCGATGGGTCACGGCCCCGGACGGGGCCGGCTCTGGGGCCGCCGCGCGTGCGCGCAGCGGCGGGAGGAACGGCAGGTGGGCGCGCCCGCCGGGCGCGGCGCTGCCGAGGGCGAGGAGTGCGCCGGCGGTGCCCGTGGAGAGGTCCATGGACAGGCGCATCATCTGCTCGCCGGGGAAGGCCAGGTGCCCTTGGTACGGGACCGCGTGCCGGGCCAGTGCGCCGATCTGGCGGGCGATGGCTCCGCGGTCGGTTCCGGGCCCCGGGGTGGTGGTACGGGCCAGGTGGAGGATCATTCCGGCGGCGCCGCGCATCAGCCCGGGCTGGGCGTAGAAGGTCGCCTGGGCGGCCCGTACGATCTCCGGCCGGGCCTGTTCGAAGCGCTCGTCCGGGCCGTGTTCCAGCCAGTCGTCGAGCACCATGCCGATGCCGACGCTGCCTTCGCCGAGGTACGGCATCGTGCGCCAGCCCTCGTTGACCTGGAGGGTGCCGAAGGCGCTGGTGACGCAGCGGTCGAGGTCGCGGTGGAGCGCCTGGGAGGCCTGGAGCAGCAGCTCCTTGTCCCCGGTGCGCTCGTACAGCCGTACCAGGAGCAGGGCGGGACCGGAGTTGCCGTACAGCAGGCCCGCCCGGGCGGGGCGGTGTTCGGGCCCGGCGATCAGTTCGGCGCAGCGCAGGGCGGCGGTGTGCAGGTCGCCCTCGCCGGTGGCGGTGGCGAGTGCGTCCAGGGCCAGGCCGATGCCGGCGAGTCCGCCGTGCAGGTCGGGTCCGGCGCTCTGCCAGGGCTGGCGCAGCAGTTGGTCGACCAGGTCGAGGGCGCGGTCCGCGTGTCCGAGCCGGTGCAGGGTCCAGGCCGTGCCGGCGAGGCCGTCGTAGAAGCCGAGCGGAGTGCCGGACGTGGTCTTCGCGGTCCGGTCGAGCAGCCACTGCTCGGCCTCGGGCCAGGGCTCGGCCCCCGTCTCGTTGAGGGCGTGGAGCACTCCCGCGATGCCGTTGCCGAAGCCGATGCCTCCGCCGGCGGTCGCGAACTGGGCGATGTCGCCGGGGACGAGGCGGTCCTCGCGGTCGGGGGTGGCACTGGCACGCACCGCCGCGGCCATCGACGTGCGGGCGGCGGGCCACTGCCCCGGCTCGACGGCCAGGTACGGCCGCGGCGGCGCGGGCGGGTACGGTCCCCGCGGCGCGGGGAGGCGCCCGGCCGGTGCGGCGTGCGGTTCGGCCCCGGGTGCGGCCTGCGGGGCTCCGTGCGGTTCCACCTGCGGGGCCCCGGCCAGGATCTCCTCAACGGCCTCGTCGAGGAACTGCCTTGGTACGGGGAACTGTTCGGCGATGACTTCGGCCAGGTGGCCGGCCTTGGCCCGGTCGAGCACGAGGAGGCTGGTCAGCGGGAGGAACAGGGCGAGCCGCAGGCAGGCGAGGGCGTAGCGGTCGACGGAGAATCCGCGCCGTTCGGCCGGGGCGACGAAGGCGGGGTTCGCCACGGTCTGCCGCAGTCCCTCGTCGATGTGCGCGGCGGCTTCGAAGTCCAGGAGCGAGACGGCGGGTTCACCGGTCTCGTCCTCCGCGACCATGATGTTGAAGAGGTGGAGGTCGTTGAAGACCACCCCGCGGGCGTGCACGGCGTCGACGGCCTCCGTCACGCGCCGGTGGATCGCGAGGGCCCACTCGGTGTAGGCGGCGAGCTCGGCGGCGTCGGGATCGGCCTCGATCAGTGGGTGGCGGCGGGCGAAGTAGGTGTTGAGCGGGTGGCCCGCGAGGTGTTCCAGCACCAGGAAGTGGTGGTCTCCGAGCATGAAGGTGCCGCGGACCGCGGGAACGCAGTCGAGGCCCGACAGCCTTTCCAGTGCGGCCTGTTCGCGGTGCAGCCGGGTCACGGCGTCGGCCCCGTCGGCGGCGAGGCCCGCGTGGGGCCGGGCCTCCTTGAGGACGACGGACTCGCCGGTCCGGGTGTCCTTGCCGACGTAGACCCCGCCGCCGTTGGAGAAGTGGAGGGCCCGCTCCACCGTGAACGGGATCCCCGTCAGGGTGATCGCGGAGCGTGCCGCGAGGTGCGGCTGGAGGAAGTCGGGGAGTTCGAGCCACTCGGGCGGCTGGAAGACCGGCCCGCGGATGTCCGGTACGAGCTGCCCGTCGGGGTTCTCGATCGCCGGGACCAGCTCGCCGTGCTCGTCGTAGCAGTGCCGTAGCGTGAAGCTGCCGTAGCGGAGGTGGACCGGTCCGGCGCCCCACCGCAGGTCGCTCAGGATGTACGGGCCGGCCGCGCCGTCGAGCGCGGTGTCGAGGTCCTGTGCGATCCGGCGGCACTGCTCCTCGTCGGCCGGGTACACGGTGATGAACTTCCCGCTCGCCGCGCGGTCGGCGTACTTGGCGTTGCGCAGGTGCAACAGGTACGCGCTGGGGACGAACTTGAAGGCGATGCGCCGGGCGGTGCAGTACGCGTACACCGTCTCCAGCAGCGACTCGGCATTGCCGAGGGTGGCCGAGACGTGGATCTTCCAGCCCTGGGAGGGCAGTTCGGCATCCACGGGGCGCAACGCCAGCCAGTCGCCGCTCCGATGGGAGCGCCATTCCGGCGGGACGGGGGCGAGGGCGGCCCGGTAGCTCTCTCCGGCGCGCCGGTACGGCGCGTCGTAGAACCAGCGGTCTGCGTCGCAGAAGGCGGCGTACCCCTTGTTCACACCTGCTCCCTCGGTCGGTTGCTGAACCGACCGTGTCATGTCCGGCGAGGGCGCCGACAGTCACCGCTGTCACCGCCGGATGTGCAGTACTCACGAGTCACAAAGCGCGGGGGTCGCCCCGCGCCCGCTCACGGCACCGCCTCCCCTCCCCGGAGCAGCCGCGATTCCACATTCCGGGAGCGTCGGTCGTGCCCGCCGGAGAGGGCGTCCCGGAACACCCGTGAGGAGCGCGGGTTCTGCCCGCACTGCCACACTCCGTGCGGGCAGAAGTCCGTGATGCTGTGGTAGAGCGGCCTGTGCTCTTCGAACCACTGCAGCATGCGCCGCACGTACTCGGGGTTGTCTCCGTGCCGGAACAGCCCCCACTCGGGGTACGAGGTGTCCTTGCCGTGGGCCCTGGCGAAATCGACCTGATGCCGCAGTCCGTAGGGCTGTGCGACCTGCTCGTCGAAGGTCCGGCCGGGTTCCTGGTCGTAGGAGTCCATCCCGATGACATCGACCACGTCGTCACCCGGGTAGCACCGGGTCCACGCGATCGCGTCCCCGCCGCGGTTGGGGGCGAAGTCGAAACGGAAGTCCTGCCCCTCCACGGAGCGCATGGCGGCCACGATGCGCCGCCAGTACTTCTTCCAGTTCTCGGGGTCGGGCCGGCAGCGGTGGGTGTAGTCGAAGCCGTTCATCTCCCAGCCGAGCACGAGCACCGCGTCCGGCACGCCGAGGCCGACCAGCCGCTCGGCCAGCCGCCGGAAGTGGTGGTCGTACGTGCCCCGCGCGCCGGTGCGGATCAGCTCGGCGACCCGGGCGTCGGGGAATCGGGCCTCGTTGCGCTCCTGCATGGGCACGTTCAGGACGAACAGCCGGTCGGCCTTCTCGCCCCGCCACCGCGCCCAGCTGCGCAGGGAATCGGGCGCCCCCTCGATGTTCGCCCAGGTGTCGCCGGGCAGATAGGTGTGCCCTGCCCGCAGCTCGGTACCCCCGAGCCAGCGCGAGAGCTCCTGCATCCGCTCGACGCCGGGCGTCCCGTAGTGCAGGTAGGCACCCAGTGCGACCTCGCTCCCGGCGCGCCTGCCGGAATCCTGCCGCGGCGGCGTGGTCGGGGCGCCGCGGGCGCCCCCGGTCAGGAGCAGGCCGACGGCTACCACCGTCGCGCAGACACCCGCCAGCAAACCGCCTCGACGGGACATGACACCTCCACGAGCCGCGCGCACCGATGTGCCTGGCAGCGACATTAGGCATCTCATCCGACACACGGCCTGCCCGGTGCCCCGATCCTGGGCCATTCGCGGCACCCGCCCGCCTCCCTTGACCCGACCGGGCGAAGGGGGACCGGGGCGGGCGGCGTCTCAGCCGGGGCGGGCGGCGCCTCAGCCCATGAAGCCGCCGTAGTAGCCGCCGATGCGGCTGTAGTAGTCCGTGTCCCCGATGTGCTTCTCGCTGAAGAACTCGGGAGCGGCCTTGATCTGGTCCTTGGTGCGGTCGACGTGGATCTTCTCGCCCTCCACGTCGACATGGGTGACCGTGCCGGCCGGCAGGAGCACCTCTCGGCCGAAGATCCAGGGCCCGGTGTCCACCACGATGTACGAGGAGCCGACCTCGTCGGAGTGCTTGCTCACCTTGCCGATGCTCCCGTCGGCCGCCTCGACCTTGAAGCCGCTCAGGTCTATCGCCTCCAGACGGCCCGAGGTCTCTCGGTAGCTCCACACGTTCACGTTCACGGGTGTCTCCTCTTCTCCGGGTCCGCGCACCCGATCCCCCGTTGTCACTCGACGGCGGAGGAGCGGGCGCCTCGGACAGGCGGCTGCCCCGAGACCCGGGTCTCACACGTCGGCCCGGCCGGGTCGTCTCCTTCGCCCGAGATCCTGCGGCGGCCGCTCATGATTCGGCCCGTACGGGGCACACGGCCGTCACCAACCGAAAGGGGCATGGACATGCTCGGCATCATCGCCGCAGTGCTGTTCTTCATCGCGTTCCTGATCAACGCGGCCGGCATCGCCACCAACGACGTACTGAGCTCCACCAACATCATGCTGCTCGGTCTCGCCGCGCTCGCCCTGCACGTCGCCGGCATCGGCACCGGGTGGGCATCGCGCGGTCGGGGCCGCAGGCGCTGACACCCTCAAGGATGACCGACACGCCCCTCACCGCATCGGGCCGGAGCCGTCCGTCCGCCGCCGTCCTCCTGTCACGCACCGGAGCCGACCTGCGGCGTACGGCGGTCCGCGTCTGGACCGGCAACCTCGCCGACCAGGCTGCCGCCCTCACCTACTACGCCGTACTGGCCCTCCTGCCCGCGCTCGTGATCGCCGTCTCCCTCGTGGGTCTCCTGGGCGATGCGACGAGGGACCGGCTGACCACCCGGCTCACCTCGTACGCACCGCCCCAGTCGGCGCAGGTGCTGCGCGATGCGCTGGGCGGCCTCGCGACGGAACACTCCTCTATGTGGGCCCTGTTGATCAGCGGCGTACTGAGCGCCCTCTGGTCGGCGTGCAGTTACCTCGCGGTGTTCCGCCGCACCCTGCACGCGATGCACCAGGTGCCGGACACCCGGCCCCCGCTGCGCGCCGCCCACATGCTGCTCGTCAACGCCGTGGTACTGCTCCTCCTGCTCATCGCCGCCGCCGCGGTGCTGGTGGTGTCCGGGCCGACGGCCCGATGGGTGGCGCGCACCGCGGACTGGCCCGGCGCCGGAGGCATCGCGCTCCTGCGCTGGCCCGTACTGCTGGCGGTCGTCACCCTGCTGGTGCTGATGCTCTTCCGAAGCGGCCCGGCCCAGAGCCGGGGCACCCGCCGGGGGCTGCCCGGCGGCATCCTGGCAGCCCTGCTCTGGCTCGCGGCGACGGGCCTCTTCACCCTGTACACGGAGCTGAACACGTACGGGCAGCTCTACGGTTCACTGGCCGGCATCGTGGTCTTCGTCATCTGGCTCTGGCTCGCGAACCTGGCCATGCTCACCGGAGCCCAGTTCAATGCCGAACGCGCTCGCGACCCGGCCTCTTCAGCCGCCTTCACACCCCGGCCGGACGGCCCGAACGACGTTCGCCCAAAGTCATCGGCATCTGCCCGCCCGGGACGTCCCCGATCTGCTCGTTGACCGGCGGTGACCAGGCACCCGGCGGCGTCCCCGAGTGCCGCCGGGACGATCGCGGGCACCCTCTGGAAGGTGACGCGTTCGGCGACTGCCGCGCGCAGGGGTGTGAACAGGGTGCCGCCTGCCTCGGCGAGGCCGCCGCCGATGATCAGCGTGTGCGGATCGAGGACCGTGTGCGCGGTGACCAGGCCGTCGGCGAGAGCGTCGACCGCCGCCTGCCAAACCCGGACCGCTGCCCCGTCGCCCGCCGCCACGGCCTGGGCGCAGTCGGCGGCGTCGGCGGCGGGGTCTCCCCGGGCTGCGGCCCAGGCACGGCCGACCGCCGCCGCGGAGCCCACCGCCTCCAGACAGCCGCGCCCGCCGCAGCCGCACACGGGCCCGCCGGGGCGTACGACGATGTGGCCGATCTCGCCGGCGCGGCCATGGGCGCCGGTCTCGATGCGGTCGTCGATGCCGATGGCCCCCGCGATGCCGGTGCCGAGCGATACGAACGGGGCGCTCGGTCATCTCCGGTCCTGAGGTATCGGCGAGTGCCGACCGGATGCCGTCGCCGGACGGCCGTGGTGTGAGCCGGGTACGGACCGGAGCCACGTCGCGGCCGCGCTCAGCCAGGCGAGGGCGTAGAGCCAACCGCCCAGCACGTCCGTGGGCCAGTGCACGCCCAGGCAGATGCGGCTCAGCCCCACGCCGACGGCCCAGCAGCCGAGGAGGGCCCGGATCCAGCGGTGTCCGGCCGAGCCGGTCTTCCGGCACAGCGCCAGTGCGAGGAGCCCGGCCACGAGGGCCGAGGTGGTGGTGTGGCCGGAGGGGAAGGCGAAGCCGGAGGCGTGGGCGGCCCAATCGGCCGTGGGGGGCCGCGAGCGCGCGAGGCAGTACATGACGGCGTAGCGGACCGCCTGCGCCGTGAGGAGGAAGGCCAGTGCACCGGCGGCCGTCCGGAGGCGGCTTCGGATGTCGTGCCCGGCGATCCATCCGGCTCCCGCGGCGCAGAGGTACGGGAGGGGTCCGGTGCCGGTCGCGGTGACGAGGCGGAGCAGTGCGGTAAGGACGGGGGGACGGTGGTCCACCGCCCACTGGTGGATGTCCCGGTCCAGGGCGTACGGAGCACCGTGGCGGGCCGCGACCAAGGTGGCAAGCAGGGCGAACGAGGCGCCGAACAGCCCGGCGGCGAGCAGTCCGGCAGTGCCCGGCCGCGCCCGGCGGTACGGAGGAGCAGCGGTGAGGCTCACCCCTGCTTCCCGGCAAGGGGTGCGGCGGAGCCTTCGTACTCGGGGGCCCGCGGGCCACGCCGCAGGACGCGGCCGGCCATGAGGACGAGGAACCACGCCACGACCGCTCCGGCGGCCAGCCCGACGAGGACGTCATGGGGGTAGTGGACCCCGACCCAGACGCGGGAGACCGCCATCAGGAACGCGGCGGGCACCGCGAGCGCGGCGAGGCGGCGGTCGGTGAACCACAGGGTGGTGGCGGCCGCCGCGGCGATGGCGGCGTGGTTGCTGGGGAAGGACCAGTCACCGAGCGGCGGGCAGGCCTCGAGGGTGAGGGCGTGCAGGCTCTGGCAGGGCCGCTGTTCGCGGATGAGGGACTTGATGCCGGTGTCGACGAGGAAGGCGGTGACGACGAAGAGCGGCGCCATGAGGGCCAGTACGGCCCGCTGCCGCTCCACGGAGGCCCGGGCTTGGGCCCGCGCCCCTGCTCGCGCCCGCGCTCTCCACCAGGCGGCGGCCATGAGGAGCCCGAACAGGGCCAACCCGTAGGTGGACCAGGCGGAGATGAGGCTGTCGGCCCAGGAGGGCGCCCGCTGCGCCAGGTCCACGATCCAGAGGTACAGGCCGCCGTCGGCGGACGCCCCGCCCCGCGCGATCGGACTCACCGCACGCCTCCGTCGGTGCCCCGCTGCCGACGGCGGCGGATCACTTCGATGGCCAGCGGCGTCAGGGAGAGCAGGACCACGAGGGCCACGATCGGCAGCAGGTAGCGGTCGACGTCGGGCACGGAGGAGCCGAGGGCGTACCCGGCGAGCACGAGGCCGACGGTCCAGAGCACCCCGCCGACGATCTGCCAGAGGGCGAAGACCCGGGCCGGCACGCCGAGCGCACCGGCCAGCGGGTTGAGGACGGTCCGCACGAGGGGGACGAAGCGCGCCAGGACGATGGCCTTCGCGTGTCCGTAGCGCTCCAGGAGTTCCTCGGCCCGCTCGGCTCCCTCGTGGAGCTTGCGGCTGCGGCTGCGGGCGAGCAGTGCGCGGCCGCCGCGCCGGCCGAGGAGGTAGCCCGCCTGGGCTCCGAGCAACGCGCCGATGACGGCGCAGGCCAGGACCTGGGGCAGCGAGAGGTGGGCGGTTCCGCCGCCGCCCGGCACGCAGAGGAGCCCGGCGGTGAACAGGAGGGAGTCGCCGGGCAGGAAGAAGCCGATCAGGAGGCCGGTCTCGGCGAAGAGCACGACCGCGATGCCAAGCGCGCCGAAGGCGGACAGCAGTGATCCCGCGTCGAGCAGGTTCACGGCCTGAGGCACTGCCAGGTGGGCGGACAGGACCATGGTGGGCGGCTCCCAGGGGTGAGCGGGCCGGGGCGAAAGCAGCAGCATCGACTACAACCCTGTAGACGGTCTACGTCACTGTAGACGACGGGATGGCGAGGAGATGCCCATGGGGATGCGCACGCGGGTCGGCGGCCCGCCGGCGAGCTCGGCGCGAGCGTCCTGGCAGCGCTCTGGGCGGCCGGCGAGCCGCAGACACCGGCGCAGGTCCAGAGAGTTCTGGGCCCCTCCCCCGCCCGGACCACGGTGACGACGATCCTGTCCCGCCTGTACGAGAAGGGCATGGTGACGCGGAGGCGGTCGGGCCGGGGGTTCGCCTACCAGCCCGCCGAGGACGCCTCCGGACTGACCGCGCGCCGCATGCATGCCGAACTCGCCCGGACCGAGGACCGCGTGAGCGTGCTGAGCCGTTTCGTCTCCCAGCTCACCGCCGAGGACGAGACCCTGCTGCGCACCCTGCTGGAGGACGGCACGGAGGGACCCGCATGAGCCGACTGCTGTCGCGGCCCCACCTGGTGCTGTTACTGCCCCACCTACCGCTGTCGCAGCCCCACCTACCGCCGCTGCTGCCGCACCTGGTGCTGTTGCTGCCCCTCCCCCTACCCCTCCTGGCCGGTCCGGCCTGCCGGGTCCTGGCCGGCGCCCTTCCACCACGCCGGGCCGTGTGGCTGTTGACGGGTTCGGCCGCCGCCCTCGCCATGACCTCCGCCGCCTCCCTCGCCCTGCTCGCCGCCCGGGGCACGGTGCTGCTGCGCACCGGGGTCCGACGGCGGAAGCAGCTCCGTGCGGCACGCGTCCTGGCCGAGGCCGGCCCGGACGAACTCTTCGTCCTCGACGAGGAACACCCCGACGCGTACGCGCTACCGGGCCGTCCCGGCCGCATCGTGGTGACCTCCGGAATGCTGCGCGCCCTGTCCGCCGACGAGCGGGGGCCCTGTTCGCCCGTGAGCGGGCCCACCTCAGGGACCGGCACCATCTCCACGTGGCACTGGTCGAGTTGGCTGCCTGCTGCCATCCGGCCCTGCGCGCCGTACGCGAACCCCTCGGCTACGCACTGGAACGCAGTGCCGACGAATCCGCAGCCCGGGCCGTGGGTGACCGCCGCCTCACGGCCCGGGCCCTGCTGGCCTGCCTGACCGTCTCGGCGGGCGCCCCCCTCGGGGCTGCCGACAGCCTGCACGAGGCGATCGAAGTCGCCCAGGGGGAAAGCGCCGGGAAATGAGGACTCCGGTGCGCGGGCACCGCCCCTACGGGGCACGGCCCACCCCCCTTACAGTAGGTAAGGCAAACCTATGGACGCCGGGCGTAGCGGTCCGGGCAGGAGCGGGGCGGTAGCAGGATGGTGCAGGAAGGCCAGGAGCCGAGGCGTCCGCACGGCGAGCTCGTCGCGGACGTACTGGCGATCCTGTGGGCGGCCGACGGGCCGATGACCCCGCAGCAGATCAACGCCGCACTCGGCCGGGACCTGGCCAGGACGACGGTGACGACGATCCTGGGCCGCCTGTACGAGAAGGGCACGGTCCTGCGGACCCGCGAGGGCCGGGGCTTCGCCTACGCGGCTGCGGACGACGCCGCCGGGCTGGCGGCCGGCCGCATGCACCGCGAACTCGAACGGGGACCGCAGCGCGACCTCGTCCTGAAGCGCTTCGTGTCCTCCCTGTCCGGAGACGACGAGGACGCGCTCAGGCGCCTGCTCCTGGAGGCAGAGGAAGGCGCATGACCCTCGCCCTCGCCCTGGTCATGCCGGCCCTGGTCCTTCCCTGGGGCGCAGCGGCGGCGACGCGCAGGCTCGCCTCGCTCCTGCCGCCGCGCGAAGCGTGTGCGGCCCTGACCGCGGCGGCCGTGCTCCTGACCGGTGGCACGGTGGCGGCGCTGATCGGCCTGTTCCACGTACCGTTCCTGGCGTCCCTGGAGCAGATCCCCTTGGCGCGGGCGGCTGCCGAGTGGCCCGCCACCGTGCCGGCCGCCGCGGCGGCCGGGGCGGTACTGGCGCTCCAGACGGTACGGGCGGCCCGCCGCTGGTACGCGCACCGCTCCGTGCTCGCGCGGGCGTGGGCGTCCACGGGTGACGCCGTGTCCGACGGCGACCTCCTGGTCGTACCGGACGGCGACCCGCACGCCTTCGCACTGCCCGCGTGGCGGGGGCGCGCCGGCCGGGTCGTCGTGACGACGGGCATGCTCCGCATCCTCGGCCCGGCCGAGCGCGCCGTGCTCCTCGGGCACGAGCGCGCCCATCTGAGGGGCCGCCACCACCTGCTGTCCCTCACCGCGGACATCGCGGCCGCAGTGCACCCTGCCCTACGGTCCCTGCGCCCGGCCCTGGACTTCCATCTGGAGCGGTGGGCGGACGAGTCCGCCGCCACCGCGGTGGGCAACCGGCGCCTCGCGGCCACCGCGATCGCGCGCGCGGCCCTCGCCGCCTCGACCGCCGAGAGGCAGCCCGAGACCCGCGGGCCCCTGCTGGCGGTCGGCACGGGGCCCGTTCCGCAGCGGGTCGAAGCGCTGCTGCGGCCGGTTCCCGTCCGGCCGCGGAGTCACCGGACCCGGGCGGCCGTCGTGGCACTCGCCGCGGCGGTGTCGGCGGCGGCCCTGTCGGGCCTGGCCCTGGCCTACGGACTGCACGAGTACGTCGAGCTCGCCGCCAGGGCCCTGCACGCCGGCTGAACCTCGCGACGGACAACACCAACGTCGACCCGTCGGGCCGGGGGGCCGCCTACGACGGTGGGCCTCAGGCCGCGATCGGCTGCGGTGCGGCGGCGAGTCCCTGCTTGACCTGCCGGGTGAGTTCGTCGGCGACGATCTCCGCCAGGCCCGCCTCGATGCCGTCCAGGGTCTGGGCGGCGACGTCGGCAGCGGAGACCTTCCGGTCGGCGGGGACGGCGGCGGCCATGTCGGTGTCCATGTAGCCCACGTGCAGGGCCGATACGGCGATGCCCCGGGGCGCCAGCTCTTCGCGGGTCGCCCCGGTCAGGGCCCAGGCGGCGGCCTTGGTGGCGGCGTAGGAACCGAGGTGGGCCGGGTGCGCCCAGGACAGCACCGACAGGACGTTGAGGACGGTTCCGCCGCCGTTGCCCTCGATGACGGGGGCGAAGGCCCGGGTCGCGGTCAGCGGGCCGAAGAAGTTGGTCTCCATCTCCCGGCGCACCTCGTCCGGATCGCCTCCGATCAGCGTCGCACCGGTGGAGATGCCCGCGTTGTTGATCAGCAGGGTCGCATCGGAGGCGATGCGGGCGGCTTCCCGCACCGACTCCGGGTCCGTGACGTCCAGGCGCAGCGGGATGACGCCGGGGAGGTCGACGGACTCCGGGCGGCGGGCCGCCGCGTAGACCTTCGCACCGCGTTCCACGAGCTGGGCGGCCAGGTGCCGCCCGAGGCCCCGGTTGGCGCCGGTGACGACCGCGACCGCGTTCTTCAGTTCCATGCCTGCTCCTCGTCCTGGCGGGTGCCGTCCGGCGGCCCGCGCATTAGATTATGACTGCAATCTAAACACTGGACTAGGATAGATGCCAGTCGACATCCAAACGGGAGGTGGCCATGGGCCGCGTGTCGCAGGCGCAGGCGCAGGAAAATCGCCGACGGGTGGTGGACACCGCCTCGCGGCTCATCAGGGAACGGGGTACGCAGGTCAGCGTCGCCGACCTGATGAAGGCGGCCGGTCTGACCCACGGCGCCTTCTACAAGCAGTTCGCCTCGAAGGAGGCACTCGTGGCCGAGGCCACCGCCCAGGCCTTCGCCGAACTCGCCCTGCGGCACACCGCCGGCCTCGAGGACTCCGACGGGCAGCGGGACGCCGCCCAGCAGGCGCTGATCGACGCCTACCTCTCCGTCGAGCACCGCGACGCACCGGCGGACGGCTGCCCGGTCGCCGCGCTCGCCACCGACATGGCGCGGGAGGACGGGGGGCCCGAGGCCCGGCGCGCCTACACCGAGGGAGCGGCCCGGTTCGCCGATTTCCTGGCCACCGACGACCAGGACGGGACCGCCCGGCTCTGCACCCTGCTGGGCGCGCTGCTCCTGTCCCGGGCCACCAAGGGGTCGCCGCTCTCCGAGGAAATCCTCACTTCGGCGCACGCCGCCCTGACGCGAACGGACTGATCAGGGGCGGATCCGGGGTACGTGCGGAACCGGAGTACGCGCCGGATCGGGATACGCGCGAACTGGGAGCGTCACCCGCCCCCGCCCGCAGTACTACGCGGGCACCGGGAACAGCATGCAACTGCTCGTGGCGTGGGCGAGCAGGCGGTCCTGCGCGTCGACCAGTTCGGCCTGGGCGAGGGCGATGCGGCGGCCGGCGTTCAGCACCGTGCCGATGGCCCGTACCCGGCCCGTGTCCACGCTGATCGGCCGCAGGAACTTCACGGTCAGGTCGAGCGAGGTGTACGCCATTCCCTGCGGGAGCGTGGACTGCACGGCGCAGCCCGCCGCCGAGTCGAGCAGCGTGGCGAACACGCCCCCGTGCACGCTGCCGATCGGGTTGTAGTGCTCTTCGCCCGGCAGCAGCGAGAAGACCGCCCGGCCGTGCTCCACCTCGTCCAGTTCGAAGTCGAGGGTCCGGCCGATCGGCGGCCGCGCGACCCGCCCCGCCTGCACCTCGCGCAGGAAGTCCAGGCCCGCCATGCCGCGGGCGGCCCGCGCCGGGATCTCGGGGTCTTCCCAGCTGTACGTACGCGTTCGCCCCACGGCCGGGTGCCTTCCTGTCGATCAGCTGGCTTCCGCGGCTGAAGCTAGCCCTGCCCCCGGCTGACTGTCAATGACGAAGCCAGCCGAGCCGGGGGCCTTACGATGACGGGATGGAGTGGCTTGAGGTCAGCACGGAGAACTGCCCCGTCCAGCGCGCGCTCGACGTGGTCGGGGAGAAGTGGACGCTGCTGATACTGCGCGACGCCGTCAACGGGGTGCGCCGCTTCGACGGCTTCCACCGTCACATCGGCCTCTCGGAGGCCGTCCTCAGCGACCGCCTGCGGAAGCTGACCTCTGCCGGGGTGCTCAAGACCGTCACCTACCAGGAACCGGGACGGCGCTCCCGCAACGAGTACCGCCTGACCCGCAAGGGCTGGGACCTGTGGCCCGTCCTGATGGCGCTCGGCCAGTGGGGCGAGACGTACGCCCTCGGCCCCGAGGTGCCCCGCCCCGTCCTGGACGTGACCCACACCGACTGCGGCGCTCCGGTCCGCGTCACCGTTCAGTGCACCGCCGAGCACACCGCCCTGACCCCGCAGGACGTCAGCGTCCGGCCGGGTCCCGGTGCGGGCCGGGCGTCAGTGACCGGCGGGGGCGGGTGAGATCTGCTGGAAGAGGCTGATCAGGTCCGGTGCCACCCATTCCTCGGCGATCCGGTCGCCCTCGAAGCGGTAGACCTCGACACTGCGGTAGCCGACCTCCCGCCCGGTCGCCTCGAACTGGTGGAACGCGCCCCGGTGCGTGGCCCGGAAGCGGATCAGCACCGTCACCTTGTCTCCGGCGCCGAACATGTCCAGGACGTCGATCTTCAGGTCGGGGAACGCGTCCTTCATCATCTGCGTACCCGACCGCCAGGTCTCCCGGCCGTGCAGCGGGTCGGGACATCCGGGGACGTTGGCGATGAAGTCCTCGTTCAGCAGCTGCCCGGCAGCGTCGAGCTCACCGCCCTCCACCAGCCGGTACGCGGTGCGCAGCAGGGCCATGTTCTTCTCGACAGCTGTGGTCGCGGTCATCTGGGAGTCCTCTCGGGTGGCGGCCGTCCCGTGAACTCGGTTCGCCCCGGGCCGGATACCACCCAGTACAGACCCTGACGTCGCGGCAAGGTCAAACCGGACTCCGAGCAGGATCCGGGCTCACGGACCCTGGCCGATCAGGTTCACGAGGGCCGTCGCCGTCGCGGAGACGACGGTGATGCCGACGGCGAACGCGCCCGCCGCCCGGCTCAGGGCCTGCGGGTACGACGCGCCGTCACGCCGGGCGAGATAGGCGGCGCCCACTCCCACCAGGCCGCAGACGACGACGGCGAGGGCGGACACCAACAGGATCAGGGTGGCTCGGCTGGACATGGGGCGTCCCCTTCGGCTCGGCGCGCCGACCGGGCGGCACACGTGGGTGATGAACCGAATGTCTCGCTTCCCCTGTTCGCCATGGTGCGCCCGGTCGGCAATGAACAGTCACGAACACCGAGTTGGCACCGGCGTACGAGGGGGCGTGGACGGCCATGGACGGCCATGGACGGCCATGGACGGCCATGGACGGCCACAAACGACGAAGCACCCCGGACCGCACAAGGGCCCGCTGAGGGGGCCGAGTTGCGTGCCCGCCTCGACGAGGCGCTGGCCGTGTCCGGGCTCACCAAGAGCACGCTCGCCCGCCGGACGGCCCTGGGCCGTACGGTCGCCAGCCAGGCGTTCAGCGCCTCGGCCGCCGCCCCCGCCCCCGCCTCCTCCGCCCAGACCGTGGCCGCGCTCGCGCTTGCGCTCGGCCTGGAACCGGGCCCCCTGCCGGCGTCGCACCCAGCGGCCCGCGCGACCTCTCCGGCCGAGCCGGTCCCGACCGCCGCCCCGGCCACCCCGACCCCACCGGCCCCGCCGCCCCGACCGCCACCCCGACCCCACCGGCCCCACCGGCCCCACCGGCCCCGCCGACCCGCGATGCCGGCCGCCCCATCCAGGAGTGGCACCCCCACGACCTGGAAGTCCACCCGACCGTCGAACCGGCGCCGCCCGTGGGCGAACCGCGGCCCGGGCGCAAGGCCTCCGGCCTGCCGGCTTACGTACGGCGCCCGCACGACGCCGAGTTGGCCGGGGCCGTCGCCGACGCGGCCACCAGGAACAGCCGGATGGCCTGGCCGGATCCTCGTCCACCGGCAAGACCCGCGCACGCCGCGAGGCCGTACAGCCGTTGGCGGCCCAGGGGGGGGTGGCGGCTGTGGCACCCCTTCGATCCGACCCGCGCCGACTCCGCACCGGCCGAGCCGGCCCGGATCCCGCCCCGAACGGTCGACTGGCTCACGGACGGTGTGAGGCGCCGGCACGCGCGGTGGCCGACGAGGACGCGACGCCAAAAGCCCTGTCCCACCTGGCACTGAGCGGGCGGGAGACCGCGAGAACGCCGGAGGGGGCGGTACTCCTGCTGCGCGGGACAGCGGACGCCGGGAGCGCCGCGCTCGAAGCCCGCGGGAACGACCGCGACGCACTGCCGGCCCGCAATCGGGCCGCCGCGGCCGCCGCGGACGCCGTGGCCGCCGTGGCCGCCGTGGCCGCCGGCCGGGACGATGCGGTGATGGTCGAGGGGAGGCCGACCGCCGCAGTCTTCGCCGCCGCCGCTCCGGGTCACCGGCTCCCGGTGGCTCCGTTGCGGCGCGGGCCCGAGGTCTGCCGGCCGCCGCTGCGGGCGGGGCCCGGGGCCGGCGTCTCGCGCAGTCGCTGGACGTGTTCCTGCTGGATGCCCTGGCTGAAGGTGAGGAAGTCCGCGACGAGTTCGAGCTGTTCGGCGGTGTAGCGCTCCATGACCTGCCGCGTGGAGTCCTCGATGAACGGGGCGATCAGGGCGTAGGACCGCTGCGAGGCTTCCGGGGTGACGCGCACCAGGGTGCGGCGCCGGTCGGTGGGGTGCGGGCTGCGGGTGAGGTAGCCGGCCTTCTCCAAGCGGTCGAGCATCGTGGTGACGCTGCCCGTGGTCAGCCCGAGCTGCGCACTGAGCGCACTGGGAGCGGTCTCCTCCGTGGACATGAGGATCTCCAGACACCGCAGATCCGTCTCGTTGACACCCAGGAGGCGAGCTGTCTCGCGGTCGTAGTCGTCAACGGCCGACTGGTAGTCCTGGACGGCCTTACCCAGCCTTGCGCCGATCCCCTCTTCTTCGCTTGACATTCAAGCTATCTCCGTTCATGGTGGACATCAGTTGCTCGACATCCAAGATACCTGAGATTCGAGCTAGGCGCGGGATCCGGCCGCCGGCACCGGCGACTCCGTCCTGCCCGCTCCCCCACCACCTCATCAAACAGAGAAGAGCACCGCCATGCCCGAGATCGCCTTTACCCCCGACGAGCAGCTCATCCTCCAGACCGCCGCCCACGGCGTCGTCGGCCTGATGGCCGCCGCCGACCCCGGCGTCATCTCCTCCACCCGCTCCGGCATGGCCGGCGGCAAGGCCCTGTCCGCCGCGACCGGGGCTGTCGGCCGGGTTCTGGCGGAGAGCCCGAAGGGCATGGAGCTGGGCGGCAAGTCCACCGCCGATGTCGCCGACCAGGTTTTCGGCGCCCTGACCACATCGATGGCGCTGCTCAAGGCCAAGGCCCCGCAGGAGGTCGACAACTTCCGCGACACGATCGCCGTCGTGATGGACGCCGCCTCCCGCGCCCACCGGGGCGAGGCCGGTCCCGCCGAAGCGTCCATGATCCGCAAGATCACCGCGACCCTCGACTCGGCCGCCTGACACCCGACTCCCCCGGTGCGGGACCGACCCCGAGCCGACGCAGGAACAGCCGGGCGCGGCGGACCATTCGGGTCCGCCCTCCGCCCGGCCCGCGCTCGGCGTGACCACACCCCCCGGGCCAGCCTCACGGCACACGACACACCACGCACACCCGCTCCGCCGCCAAGGCCGCGAGCCCCCTCACCGGAGATCCGCATGGTCACCGCCGCCCCGCCCGATGCCGAGACCGGGTTCGTGCCGGCCGCCACCGGCCGCCACCGCTCGATAGCCCTGTTCGTCGTCCTGCTGGCGATGTTCATGGACCTCCTCGACAACACGATCATCAACGTCGCGCTGCCCTCCATCCACCAGGACCTCGGCGGCACCTACGCCGCCGTCCAGTGGATCGCCGCCGGCTACACCCTGGCCTTCGCCCTCGCCCTGATCACCGGCAGCCGTCTCGGCGACATCTTCGGCAGGCGCCGCCTCTTCCTCACCGGAGCCGCCGGCTTCACGATCGCCTCCGCACTGTGCGGGATCTCCCAGGAGCCCTGGCAGCTGATCGCCGCCCGCGTCGTACAGGGCGTGATGGCGGCGCTGATGATCCCGCAGGTCCTGGCGATCATCCAGACCATGTACGCGCCCGCGGACCGCGGCAAGGCGATCGGCATGTTCGGCGCACTCGCCGGCATGGCCACCGTCGGCGGCCCCGTCCTCGGCGCGCTGCTCACGAGCGGCGACATCGCCGGCCTGGGCTGGCGCGCGATCTTCCTGGTCAACGTGCCGGTCGGCATCGCCGCCCTCGCGCTCGCCGTCATCTACCTGCCCGAGTCCAGGGCCCCGCGCGGAACCCGCCTCGACGTCTCCGGCGTCCTCCTGTCCTCCCTCGCCCTGCTCATGCTGATCTACCCGCTGATCAAGGGCCAGGACCTGGGGTGGCCCGCCTGGACCTTCGCCTCCATGGCCGGCTCCCTGCTCGTCCTCGCCGCGTTCGCCGCCCATCAGAGGCGCCGTACCCGCACGACCGGCTCTCCGCTGATCGAGCTCAGCCTGTTCCGCTACAAGTCCTTCTCCGGCGGCCTGCTGGTCAACCTGCTCTTCATGGGCGGCGTGGTCGGCTACTTCCTGGTCTTCACCGTCTACCTGCAGACCGGACTCGGCTTCTCCGTCATGCGCTCGGGCCTGACCAACCTGCCCTGGGGCTTGATGGTGCCCGTCTTCGCCGGCGTCTCCGCCGCGGTGCTCGCACCCAAGCTGGGCCGCCCGGTCCTCCAGATCGGCCTGGTCCTGGACATCCTCGCCATGCTCACCCTGATGTGGACGGTCGGCTCCGGCGAGGTGACCACCATGAGGCTCGTCCCGGCCCTGCTCATCGGCGGCATCGGCATGGGCCTGGTGGTCGCCCCGCTCCTCGACTTCACCCTCGCCGACGTCCCCGTGGCCGACGCCGGCTCCGCCTCCGGCCTCTACAACACCGTCCAGCAGGTCGGCAGCGCCATCGGCATCGCCGGACTCGGCGCCTTCTTCTTCAGCCGCACCGGCCACCACGTCCCCGGCCCCGCCGCCTACGACCCCGCGCTCCAGCACACCCTGTGGCTGCCCGTCGCCGCCTTCGCCGCCGCACTCGCCGCCACCTTCCTGATGCCCGGGCGGGCCGCCCAACACGACGCCGCCTGAACGGCCGCCCGCGGCCGTTCCCGCACCCCCACACACCCATGCCACGAGAGGGACACTCACCATGAAGGCACTGATCATCGGTAGCGGAATAGCCGGACCCGCCGCCGCCATGGCACTGCGGAAGGCCGGTATCGACTCGGTCGTCTACGAGGCTCACCCCGGCGGCGCCGACCACGTCGGCGTCTTCCTGACCCTGGGCTCGAACGGCATCGACGCCCTGCGCACCATCGACGCCGACGCCCCTGCCATCGCCGCCGGCTTCCCGACTCCGGCGATCGAGATGGTCTCCACCACCGGCAAGGCGCTCGGCCGGGTCCGCACGAGCCGCCCGGACGGAGACATCACCAGCCGGACCCTCAAGCGAGCCGACCTCTACCGCGCCATCCGCGGCGAGGCGGTGCGCCGAGGGATCCGTATCGAGCACGGCAAGCGCCTGGTCGACGCGCAGGACACCGGGGACGGTGTCCGCGCGGTCTTCGCCGACGGCAGCGAGGAGTACGGAGACCTGCTCATCGGCTGCGACGGAATCCACTCCACGGTCCGGGGCATCATCGACCCCGCGGCCCCCGCGCCCTCGTACTCCGGGCTCATCGGGCTCGGCGGCTACACCCGCGGAGTGCCCGTGAGCACGCGGACGGGCAGCTACCAGATGATGTTCGGCAAGCGCGCCTTCTTCGGCTACGTGCCCGCGCCCGACGGCGAGGTCTGGTGGTTCGCCAACCTGCCCCGTCCCGCCGAGCCCGCCCGAGGCGAGCTGGAGGGCATCGTCTCCGAGCAGTGGCGCCGCGAACTCACCGAACTGTTCGCCGAGGACACGGGCCCCGCCGCCGCGTTGATCCGCGCCGCCCAGGTGATCACTCCGGCCGGCCCCATGCACGCCTTGCTGACCCTCCCCGCGTGGCACCGGGGCCGGATGATCGCCATCGGAGACGCCGCCCACGCCCCCTCACCGACCTCCGGCCAGGGCGCCTCGCTGTCCATCGAGGACGCAGTCGAGCTGGCCAAGGCCCTGCGCGACCGGCCCACGATCGAGAGCGCCTTCGCCGCCTACGAGGCCCTGCGCCGCCCGCGCGTCGAACGGATCGTCAAACAGGCCGCCCGGATCAACAACAACAAGGCCGCGGGCCCGGCCGGACGGATCATCCGCGACCTGCTGATGCCTCTGGTCCTGCCGCGGCTGGCCAACGGCGAACAGAGCCGGCAGACCTACGGCCACCACATCGACTGGGACACCGTTCAGCGGGCGTGATTCCGGATTCCGCGTTGCCCGGGCACGCGCCGCCGGGAAGGGCGACGGCGATTCCCCCTGGACCGGCCCGGGAACGGATTCCGGCGCGCGGGAACATTCGGGGCCAGAGTCAGGAGAAGCATGAGCACGAGGGCCACGCCAAGAATGAGCACGGTGGTTAGGGTCACTTTCCTGCCTTCCGTCCGATGATGAACTCTAGTTACTTGGTGTAACCGAAATCTCCGGACCTAAACACTCTTCGTAAGGAACGGAGCACAGGCGGCATCAACAACCACTGGCGCAGCGGGACGAGTCGGGTCCGCCAGACGGTGCACGACCGATGCGCAAGGCGCGGGGCGGACCGGCGCGGAAACATGGAAGGGCTGAATGACCGCACTGCGTCCAGGAGGCACCATGAACACCCACGGTGTCACGCCGGGCCCGGATCGCGGGATCGTGAGCTTCCCTGTGAACTCTCCGCGTCCCGCCGCAACATGGGCGGTGTCACCCGACGGCGGGCGTCTCGAAGAACGTGCGTGTTCCCACCTCACCGCGCTGCCCGTACAGCCGGCGATGCCTGTGGCGGTGTGCGCGGCATGCCGCGCACGCGGGTGGACGTGGACCCGGCTGCGGTGGTGTGCGACGTGCGGGCACGTCGGATGCTGCGACAGTTCGCGAGGGCGCCACGCGTACGCCCATCATGCGCGGACGGGGCACCCCGTGGTCCTGTCGATGGATCCCGACGAGGCCTGGGCGTGGTGTTTCGCGGACGAAGTCTTTCTCGTTCGCGTTCCTGGGGGCAAGGAATCAGGCAGGCCCCGCTGAGGGGTCCCGGGAGGGGCTCCGCGTCAGTGGGCGGACCCGCCGAATTCCGCGTGCTGCGGGTGGAAGGCGTACTCCGCCTCGTCTTCTGACGGCGGGGCCGGGAAGGTGATCTGGCGTGCTTCCGCCCGGGCTTGCACCAGGAGGGTCTCGAACTCTTCGTCGGTCATGGGGTTCACCTCGCAGAACTCTCTACGTAGGTGATTCGTAGCGGGACTACCGCAGGATTGGCCCGCCGGCGGTGGCGACTTCCGTGGACCGTCTCGGCGGTCGGAGCGTGAGCGCGGGTCGGACCCCTGGGCAAGGGGTCCGACCCGTGACTACTCGGGCACCACGCGGGTGTTACTTGGGCATCAGGACCGTGTCGACGATGTAGACGTTGGCGTTGGCGGTCTTGACGTTGCCGCAGACGACGTTCGAGGTGTCGTTGACCTTGTAGGTCTCGCCCGAGCCGCTGGTGGTGAGCTTGGTCTTCTCCAGGGTGTCGAAGGAGCCCGACTCCAGCTGCTTCGGGGTCAGCTCCTGGCCGACGACGTGGTACGTGAGGATCTTGGTGAGGGTGGCCTTGTCGGCGAGGACCTTGTCGAGGTCGGCCTTCGGGATCTTGGCGAAGGCGTCGTTGGTCGGCGCGAACACCGTGATGCCCTGAGCGTTGTTGAGGGTGTCGACGAGCCCGGCCTGCTTGACGGCCGCCACCAGGGTGGACAGGGCCGGGTTGTTGGACGCGGCGGTCGCGACCGGGTCCTTGGCCATCCCGTCGAAGGAGCCGGCGCCATCGGCGGGAACTCCGGCACAGGCCGGGCCGAACGGCTTGTCCGAGGCCATCGAAGCCTCCGGCGTCGCGGGCTGCGAGGCGGCAGGGGCTTCGCTGCTCTTGTCCGCGGAGGATCCGGACGCGGAATCACTGCCGGAGTCGGAACAGGCGGACAGCGCGAAGGGCAGAACGGCCGCAGCGGCCACGGCGAGAGCGGTACGACGGAAACGGAGCGTGCTGGACATGTGGGAACTCCTCTTGGTTTTCAAAGGGGTTGAGCAGGGAGGCAGAAGGCGGGAGGCGGTCAACCTGCGGTGACGAAGACGCTGTGCCAACCGCTGGCGCCGTCGGGGATGGTCCGGGTGCGTTCCTCGGTCTGGACCTGGCCGGTTCCGTCGGTGGCGCGGACGGTGAGGGTGTGGCCGCCGGGTGTGGTCTTCCAGGGGTAGGACCACTGGCGCCAGGTATCGACGGTGGCCTGGGCGGCGAGGTCCGCGTCCTGCCACGGTCCGTCGTCGATGCGGACTTCGACGCGCCGGATGCCGCGGTGCTGGGCCCAGGCGACGCCGGCGATCGTGACGGTCGCGGCGGTGGGCCGGGCGAAGGGCTTGGGGGTGTCGATGCGCGCCTGCGTCTTGATGGGACCCTTGCGGGCCCACTTGCGCTTGACCCAGTACGCGTCGTAGGAGTCGAAGGTCGTGAGCTCGATGTCCTCGATCCACTTGCAGGCGGACACGTAGCCGTAGAGACCGGGGACGAGCATGCGGACGGGGAAGCCGTGCTCGAACGGCAGGGGTTCTCCGTTCATGGCCACGGCCAGGATCGCGTCGCGTCCGTCCATGACGTCCTCGACGGGCGAGCCCAGGGTCATGCCGTCCACCGAGCGGGCGATCAGCTGATCGGCCTTGCCGCCCTTGGACGGCGGTTTGACTCCGCACTCGCGCAGCAGGTCGTCCAGGCGTACGCCGAGCCAGCGTGCGTGTCCAATGTACGGGCCGCCGACCTCGTTGGACACGCAGGTCAAGGTGATGTCCCGCTCGATGAGCGGACGGTCCAGCAGGTCCCGGAAGGTGTAGGTGCGTGGACGGGTGACGCCCTTTCCGTGGACCCGGAGCCGCCACGTGTCGCTGTCGATCCTGGGGACGACCAGAGCGGTGTCCACGCGGTAGAACTCGCTGTTGGGGGTGGTGAAGGAGCTGATGCCCTCCGCCTTCAGCTGGACTCCCCTCGGGAGCGGCTGCGCCGGGGAGGAGGGGGCGGGCAGCTTGACGGCGGACCGGGAGGCGACGGCGCCCTGGGCGCGCCGGCCGGTCAGGGTGCGTCCCAGGGCGCCCGCGGCCGTCGCGCCGACGGCCGTCACGGACGCGGCGACGAGGAAGCCGCGCCGCGACCAGCCGCCGTCGGTGGCGGCTGCCTGGGTAGGTGTGGCCGAGAGCTTTCCGGCGAGGAGGTAGAGGATCGCGGCGCCCGCGGCAGCGCCCGCCATCGAAGGCAGGGCGTCCGCGATTCCGCCCGTGTCGGGGCGGCTCAGCGCGGCTGCCGCGCCGATGAGCCCGAACAGGAGGACCCCGGCCGCTCCGGTGCGCCGGTGGCGCAGGGAGATGATCCCGAGGAGGACTCCGAGGAAGCCGAGGGCGGCGAGGATGCCGAGCTGGAGGACGAGCTTGTCGTTCTCGCCGAAGGTGCGGATCGCGAAGTCCTTCACCCCGGCGGGCGTCCTGTCGATGGCAGCGCCGCCGACCACCGTCACCGGTCCGGCCTGCGGCCGCACCACGGAGGCCACGAGCTCGGCCACCGCCAGGGCCGTGTACCCGGCCAGGAGGCCGGACACGGCGCCCAGTGCGCCGCGGAAGAGGGACGTGCGAAAGGTGCTCACACCCTCCATTCGCTGTCATCCGTCCGGCGGATTGGTCCTTCCTCGAAGGGCCTCCTCCGCGCAGGGCTCCCCGCGGCGCCACCGGATGGGAGGACATCCGGACCGCGACCGTGCCTGGGTCTCCCCGGGGTCCCAGGTCAGCGACGGCTGGTGGCGGGCCACCAGGGTCAGCCCGCCCGGCCGGAACGCCTCCACCAGGGCCCAGCCCTGCTCGGAGAAGTCGGTGACCAGCTCATCGTCCATGTCGGCCCGCTGCTGTGCAGACCCTCGCGGTCACGCCCGAGACCCGGTCGAGCGCGCCTTTGCCGGTTCGGCGGTACGGCTCGCGTAGCGTGCCGAGTCCCGCACCATGCCCGAAGGAGAGGACGTCCGCGATGTGGATGACAGACGGTCCGGGCCCGGACGTGGTCGTCGTCGGGGCGGGCGCCGCCGGGCTGGCGTGTGCGACCGACCTCGTCGCCGCGGGTCTACGGGTCCGCCTGCTCGAAGCTTCGGATGCCGTGGGTGGACGGATGCGCACCGACAGGATCCGGGGATTCACGCTCGACCGTGGGTTCCAGGTCTTCAACACCGCCTATCCCCAGGTCAAGCGTCGCCTCGACCTGCCTTCCCTACGGCTGCGGCCGTTCACTCCCGGCGTCCTGGTGCACACCCCCGAAGGGCGGCTGCGGTTCACCGACCCCACCCGCCGTCTCCGGGACAGCGGTGACCTCCTTTCGGGCCGACTCGCCTCTGCCCGGGACCTCGCGGCCCTCTCGGTGCTGTCCGCACGCGACGTACTGACACCTCCGGCGCGCCTGCGTTCCCGTTCCGACGCCACCACGCTCAGCGCACTGTCCGCTGCCGGGTTCTCGCCCCGCTTCGTGGAGACGTTCTTCAGGCCCTTCCTGTCCGGTGTCTTCCTCGAAGACCAGCTCGAGACCTCGGCCAGGTTCTTCCACCTCGTCTGGCGGACGCTCCTGCGCGGCACGGTGTGCCTGCCGGCCGACGGCATCGGCGCCGTACCGGCCCAGCTGGCCTCGCACCTCCCCGACGGCGTACTGCACACCAACACCCCTGTCACCGCGCTGACTCCGGAAGGCGTGTCGTTGGCCGGCTCGGCCGAGCTGCCCGCGCGCGCGGTCGTCGTCGCCACGGGACACGCTGTCGCCGCCCGGCTGCTCCCCGGGCTGCCCGTACCCCGCGGCAGGACGGTCACGACCCTCTATCACGCCGCGGAGCGCTCGCCGCTGACGGAGCCCACGCTGGTCGTCGACACCGAGCGGCGCTTCCTGAATACGTGCGTCCTCACCGAGGTTCATGCCGGCTACGCCCGGGACGGAAGGGCTCTGGTGGCGACATCGGTTCTCGGCACGCCCGCACCCGCGGACGAACTGGCCATCCGTGCGGCCCTGTCCGAGGTGTACGCCACGGACACCGAGACCTGGGAACCGATCCACCGTACGACCGTCCACGACGCCCTCCCGGCCATGCCCGCGCCACTGCCGCTCTCCCGCACCACCCGCTTCGCACCCCACCGGTACGTGTGCGGCGACCACCGGGCGACCGGCTCGCTCCAGGGCGCCCTCGCCTCCGGCACACGCGCCGCCCGGGAGGTCCTCGCCGACCTGCGAGGCTGAGAGGCACGCTCCGTTCGACTCGACACGCAGCCAATCCGCGCCACCGTCCGCCGCGAAGTACGGGTGGAACCGCCGTGCCCGGCGGCGTGTCGAGTGGCGGGAGCGATCGTGCTGGAACAACGGAAGGCAGCGGTGTCCGGCCGTGGCGCGGCAGGCCCGGCCGCCGCCCACGTCCCGTCGTCGAGGTCCGAGCTCGCCGCCGTACGGGCCCCCGGGCTCCGTCAGATCCTCCTCATGGAAGGGACCACCCGATGAGGCCCGCCGCCGACCGGCTCGCCGACCTCCTCGGCCATTTCCTCGCCGGTCCCCTCCCGGTACGGCTGCGTGCCTGGGACGGCAGCGAGGCCGGGCCGGCCGACGCACCACGGGTCGTCCTGCGATCCCCCGACGCCCTGCGCCGCCTGGTGTGGCAGCCAGGCGAACTCGGCCTCGCCGAGGCGTACATCACCGGAGACCTCGACGTCGAGGGCGATCTCGCCGAGGCGCTCGGCCGGGCCGGCCGATCCGTCCGCGAGCAAGGGATCCGCAGGCCGCGGCCGGCCGCACTGGCTGCGGCCACCGCGCTCGCCGCAGGGCTGGGCGCCGTGGGCCCGCCTCCGCGCCGACCCGACGGCCGCGCCCGTCTCGGCGGCCGCCTGCACAGCACCTCCCGGGACCGTGCCGCCATCAGCCACCACTACGACCTGTCCAACGAGTTCTACGCCGTGCTGCTCGACCGGACGATGGCGTACTCCTGCGCCTACTGGACGCGCCCCGCCGACGCCTCGTACGGTCTGGCCGAGGCCCAGGCCGACAAGCTGGAGCTGATCTGCGGCAAGCTCGGGCTCCGCGCAGGCGACCGGCTCCTGGACGTCGGCTGCGGCTGGGGCTCGCTCACCGTCCACGCCGCCCGGGAGCACAAGGTGAGGGTCACGGCCGTCACCCTGTCCGCCGCCCAGCGGGAGTTCGTCACCGCGAGAGCCGCCGCCGAAGGCGTGGCCGACCTGGTCGACGTCCAGCTCCGGCACTGGCGACACCTCGACGGCGGGGGCTACGACGCGGCCGCCGCCGTGGAGATGGGCGAGCACGTCGGCGACGCCGAGTACCCGCTGTTCGCCTCGATGCTGCACGGGGCGCTGCGCCCCGAAGGCCGGCTCCTCATCCAGCAGATGTCCCGCGGGGCACATGCGCCGGGCGGCGGTCCCTTCATCGAGACGTACATCGCCCCGGACATGCACATGCGTCCCCTGGGCCGGACCGCGGACCTGCTGGAGTCGGCCGGGCTGGAGGTCCGGCACGTCGAATCCCTCCGCGAGCACTACGCGACCACCATCGACGCCTGGCGCGCCACCATCGAAGGACGGTGGGGCGACATCGAGGACCTCGTCGGGGAGACCACCGGCCGGGTGTGGCGCCTGTACCTGGCCGGGGCATCCCTCGCCTTCTCCGAACGCCGCATGGGCGTCGACCAGTTCCTCGCCGTCCGGCCCACCCGCGAGGGGAACTCGGGCATGCCCGCCACCCCCGGAACCGGGTCCGCGGGGGACGGCCGGTGAACCTCCTGGGCCACACCCCGCCGGCCACCACGGCGGCCCTGATCCCGGTTTTCCGTCACCGCCTGCCGCAGGAAGCCGCGGCGGCGGTCCTCCTCCTGCACGGGGGTCGCGCGGACGCCCTCGGGCCACCGCCACGCCTCAACCTGCCCGGACTGCGGATGCGGCCCTTCGGCGCGGCGCTGCTGCGCGACACGTTCCACGACGATGTCCTCGTCGCCCACGTCCGCTACCGGTACCGCGGCTGGAACGGACCGAACGCGCATCCGGTCGCCGACGTACGGCGGGCACTGGACGAACTGCGTGCACTCACGGGTCCCGTTCCCGTCGTCCTCATCGGGCACTCCATGGGAGGCCGCGCGGCACTGCGCGCGGCGGCGGATCCGCAGGTCAAGGGAGTCGTCGCCCTGGCACCCTGGTGCCCGCCCGGCGAGCCCGCCGCCCAGCTGCACGGCCGCACCGTCATCGCCCTGCACGACGAGGCCGACCGTGTCACCAGTGCGGCCGACACCTGGTCCCACCTCACCCACGCCCAGGCCGCCGGAGCCCGGGTCCTGGGCATCGCCATGCCCCGTGGCGGCCATTCGATGATCCGCGACGCCCGCCGCTGGCACCGCATCACCGCCGAAGCCACCCGCGCGGTCCTCGCGGACTCCGTGCTCGCGTCGGGGAGGTCGTGGACCGGGAACCCCCGCCCGGCCCGCGACCTCCCCGGCGCGCCGCCGTGGTGAAGCCCCCATGCCTGCACGACTTCAGAATTCGCACCATTCTCCACCAATCGGATCGGCGTTCGGCGACGAATGAAGGGGTGAGGGGAACGAGCGGGCCCCGGGTCGGGGCAGAGCGGTGAGCCCGCCTCCACGAGGAGGAACACATGACCACCCACCACGTCCGTCATTGCGCCGTACTCGCGGCAGCAGCGTTCGCACTCCCGATAGCCCTGGGCGTGGCAGCCCCGGCGTTTGCCGGCTCGCAGCAGTCCGATCCCTTCGGGCCGGCCTGTGCATCGGTGCCGAAGGAGGGCTCCGGCAGCCTCGCCGGCATGGCCAAGGACCCCGTGGCCACCGCCGCGTCCAACAACCCGGCCCTGTCGACGCTGGTCACGGCCGTGAAGAAGGCCGGTCTGGTCGACACCCTGAACAACGCGAAGGGCATCACCGTCTTCGCCCCGACCAACGACGCCTTCGCGAAGATCCCGAAGGCCGACCTGGACAAGATCCTCGCCGACAAGGTCCAGCTGACCAAGATCCTCACCTACCACGTGGTGGGCGAGAAGATCACGCCGAACCAGCTCGGCGCCGGCTCCTTCAAGACCCTTGAGGGTGGCGCACTGACCACGGCGGGATCCGGTGAGGCGTTCACCGTCAACGGCAAGGCAAAGATCGTCTGCGGCGACATCCAGACCGCGAACGCCACCGTGAACATCATCGACACGGTCCTCACCCCGATGTGAGACACCTCCGGAGTACGGACATGAGCACCGAACACCATCCGGTACCGCGCCTGCCCGGCCGGCGCCTGGCCATCGCACTCGGCCTGGCGGGCGCCCTCGCGCTGGCCGTCACAGCTCCCGCCGCGGCACTCGCGCCGCCGGACGACTCCTCGAGCCTCTCCTGGGGCCGGACCCACGTCTACGACGACGGCCTCGCGGTGACCGTCGCCCCGCCTTCGGCGTTCACCCCGGGCGACACCTCCGCGGGCCACCGTGCGGGATACCAGGCGGTGGCCTGGAAGGTCACTCTCAAGAACGGGACGCCGAAGGCCTTCAAGACGTCGCTCGTCGCCGTCTACGCCAAGTACGGCCCGGCCGGCGAGCGGGCCGAGCGGGTCTTCGATTCCGCCAACGGCATCGGCTCGGACTTCGAGGGCAGCATCAGCCGCGGCCGGTCCGCGACGGTCACATACGTCTTCGACATCCCCAGGGCAGCCGTCGGCTCCCTCGACATAGAGGCGGTGCCCCACGTCTTCGACTACGAAGGCACCCACTGGACCGGCCCCCTGAACGCCCGGACCGGACAGAACTGACACCAAAGCCCCCGGGCCCCGTACGCCGCTTCCGGCGTACGGGGCCCGGGCTCGTACCTCGTGGGCCTCTTCCCGGCCGCCCACGCGCAGGTCCTACCAGGACGACTTGGTGACTCCCGGGAGGAGGCCCGCGTGGGCCTGCTCCCTCAGCCGCACGCGGGACAGCCCGAACTTCCGGAGGTACCCGCGGGGCCGCCCGTCGACTCCGTCCCTGTTGCGCACCCTGGTCGCGCTGGCGTTGCGCGGTTGTGTGCGCAGCTCGGCCGCGGCCGCTTCCCGGTCGGGTTCCGTCGAGGAGGGCCGCCGGACGATCTTCTTCAGCTCGGCCCGCCGGGCGGCGTACCGCTCGACGACCGCCTTGCGCTGCTCGTTCCGCGCGATCTTGCTCTTCTTGGCCATCAGACCTTCACCCCCCGGGCGCGGATCCGGGCCACCGCCGCCTCGACACCGATCGCGTCGACGGTCCTGACCGCCTTCGCGCTCAGCTTGAGGCGGACATGGCGCCCCTCGCCGGGCAGCCAGTAGCGCTTGCTCTGGATGTTGGGGTCGAAGCGGCGGGAGGTGCGTCGGTGCGAGTGGGAGATGGCGTTGCCGAAGCCCGGCCGGGAGCCGGTCAGTTGGCAGTGTGCGGACACGGGGTTGCCTTCCTCTCGATCACGAAGGACTGTATTGAAAATGGGAATCGTTCCCATATACTAGCGCCATGGCCCGCAACGAAGTACGCCCGATCGTCAAGCTCCGCTCCACCGCGGGGACCGGCTACACCTACGTCACCCGCAAGAACCGGCGGAACGATCCCGACCGGATGGTGCTGCGCAAGTTCGACCCGGTGCTGCGCCGGCACGCCGACTTCCGCGAAGAGCGCTGACCCCACGCCCGATCCCGCCAGTACCCCCGCCACCACTGTCTGAAGGACATCGCCGTGAAGCCCGGAATCCACCCCGCCTACGGCCCCGTCGTCTTCCGCGACAAGGCCGCCGACTTCGCCTTCCTCACCCGCTCGACCGCCACCAGCGAGAAGACGGTCGAGTGGGAGGACGGCCACACCTACCCCGTCATCGACGTCGAGATCTCCTCGCAGAGCCACCCCTTCTACACCGGCACCGCCCGCGTCCTGGACACCGCGGGCCGCGTCGAGCGCTTCCAGCGCCGCTACGGGAGCGCCAAGTGAGCCTGCCCGTCGTCATCGTGGGCGGCCTCCATGCCGACGCCCGCAAGGAGGTCGTCGAACGGCTGCTCCGCTCCGTCCCCGGCAGCGTCGCACTCCATCACGACCTGGCCACGGCGCCCTCGGGCACGGTGCTGCGCCTGGTGCGCGACGCCTCGGGCGAGCTGTCCCGCGGCGAGGCGCCCCTGTTCAACGACTGCGCCTGCTGCGCGCTCCGCGAGGACCTGGTCCCGGAGCTGGAGCGGCTGGCCGGCAGCGGACTGACCCGGCTCGCCGTCGTCGAACTGTGGGACTCCGTCGAGCCCAGGGCGATGGCCGAGGTCGTCGTCGAACACGGCGGCGGCGCACTCGACCTCACGGGCGTGATCACCGCGGTGGACCCCGCGCTGGTCCTGCCCTACCTCGTCAACGGCGACGACCTGGCGGACGTCGGCCTCGCGGCGGCCGCCTCGGACCGGCGGACGGTCGGGGACACCTGGGCACGACAGCTGGAGTACGCCCCCGTACTGGCCCTCGTCGACAGCGAGGACGCCGCCGACGAGGACCGCGCCCTCCTGGCTCAGCTCCATCCGACCGCCCGCCGGGTGCCGGCCCGGTCCGCCGAGCTGGCCCGGCTGGCCTTCGCCGGCTTCGACGTGGAAGCGGCGGCCGCCGCCCAGCACCCGGCGTGTGCCCTGCTCCCGCAGGAAGCGGAGGAGGCGGGAGTCGGCACCTTCGTCTGGCACAGCCACCGGCCGTTCCACCCCGGACGGCTCTACGAGGCCCTGGAAGACCTCTGCTGCGCGGCTGCCCGCAGCCGTGGCCGCTTCTGGCTCGCCGACCGGCCCGACACGCTGCTCTCCTGGGACGCCGCGGGCGGCGCCCTGTGCGTGGAGAGCGCCGGACCCTGGCTCGCCTCCCTGCCGGACGCCGCCTGGGAGATGGTGCCGCCGATGCGCAGGGCAGCCGCCTCCCTCGACTGGCATCCCGAGCACGGCGACTGCTGCCAGCACCTCGTCTTCACCTCCCCCGGGCTCGACCGCGACGGGCTGGGCCGCCTCCTGGAGTCCTGCCTGCTCACGGAGGCCGAGTACGGCTCGGGGCCCGAAGCGTGGCGGAGGCTGCCGGCCGCCTTCGATTCCCTCCTCGACCCCGTCTCCTGACCGCTCCCCCGCCCCACGTCGCGCACGTCCGCGCCCTTCGAAGGAGCGGCGAGCAGCCCCTGGAAGTCCGGGGCGACAGTGGGGAGAGGTCGCCGCGGGTGAGGAGGGTCACCGGCGGGCGGCGCCCCGGGCGGGCGCACGCGTTGCTAGATTGTCCGGCGGCCGACCCCAGGCCCCGGACGAGATGCGCCGTACCCGGTTACGCACGACGACGCGCGAGGTTCCGCACGAGCGGTGCCTTCCGCTGTCCGTGCCCGGGCAGCGTCCTCGTCGAGCAGGATGGGCCGAACGCCATGACCGTGCCACTCACCCGCAGCCTTTACCGGACGACCGCGCACGCCGCCGGGGGCCGTACCGGATCCGTCCGCACCGACGACGGGCGCCTCGACGTCCGCCTCGCCCCGCCGCGCAAGAAGGTCCCGGGCACCACCAACCCGGAGCAGCTCTTCGCGGCCGGTTTCGCCGCCTGCTTCACCTCCGCGCTCGCGGAGGTCGCCGCCGAGTTCGGGGCGGACGCCTCCGCCGCGCGCGTGGCCTGCGAGGTACAGCTCGGTACCACGGACACGCCCGCGGGCTACGGCCTCGCGGTGAGCCTCACCGTCAGCCTGCCCGGATGGCGGGCCGCGGACCTCCAGCCGCTGCTGCACCGGGCGGACGCCGTCTGCCCGTACGCGCAGGCGGTACGCGGCAACGTACCGCTGACGCTCGTGGCCGTGGACGACCCGGCCACCGCTGAGCCGGCGCCCCCGCTCCCAGCATGACGTGCTTGACCTGGGTGTGGTCCAGGAGGCCGGACAGGGAGAGTGAGGTGCAGGGCCTCGGTATCGTCCGCGAAGGACCGGACGGTCACGACGGGTCCGAAGATCTCCTCCTGACGGAACGGAAGCGGACCGTGGGCGCCGTGCGCGTCGTGGGGCAGGCGGTCCCCTCGGTCACCGTCCTGCTCGCCTCGCGTAACCCCCACATCACCCGTCCGGGGACGCAAGGTGTGCGTAGACGACGACGTTGGCCGGGTATCCGGTCTTCTTCGTGTACGTGCCGCCGCAGGTGATGAGGCGCAGTTCGGGGCGGCCCGTGGCTCCGTAGACCTGCTGGTCGGGGAAGTTTCCGCGGTCGTGGACCTCGACGGCGTCGACGGCGTCGACGGTGAAGGCCGCCACTGTTCCGTCCCGGCGGAGCACTTCTATTCGCTCGCCCTTCTTGAGGGCTCCGAGCTGGTAAAAGACCGCCGGCCCCTGCTTGTTGTCGGCGTGGCCGGCGATGACGGCCGTGCCGTCGGCACCGGGTGATGTGCCGTCTGCGTACCAGCCCGCGAGGTTCTTGTCCTCCGGCGGGGGCGCCTGGAGGCTGCCGTCGCTTTCGAGGCCCAGCCCGGTGAGCGGGGCGTCGACGCGGAGCGAGGGGATGCGCACGCGTGCGGGCGCAGCCGGGGCCACGGCCACGGGCCGGGAACCGGCCGTGGGGCCACGGTCGCGCCGGCGCTCCTCTCCCAGTTCGCCGACGAGGCGGCGCTGGGTGCCGAGAAGGCCTTCGGCTTGTGAGGGCCGGGGCGGCGGCTGAGGTACGTCGTCGGTGGTGATCAGCCAGACCCCCACGGCTGCCGTCAGTACGGCGAGAGATCCGATCGTCCGGTTCCCCCAACGATGTGCGTCCGGCATGTGCTCCCCCTGGTCAAGGTGCTGTCGGTGGCCCACAGGGGTGGGGGGGGCGGGGGCGGGGGGGGCCGGCGGGGCGCCCAGGAGGGGGGGGGGGGTGGGGAGGGGGCGGGGGGGGGGGGGGCGGGCCGGGGGGCGCG
>NZ_JBHXKA010000025.1:0-28461 GCF_042722885.1 Streptomyces sp. NPDC058401 | reverse complement strand
GCCCCCCCCCTTGTTGGGGCGCCGGTCCCTCCCCCGGGGGGGGGGGGGGGGGGGGGGGCCCCGGGGGGGGGGGGGGGGGGGCCGCCCCCCCCCCCCCCCCCCACCACTGCGGCTGCGGTCGTACGGCCTGCGCCGCGGGACGGTCAGGCCCGGCCGGAGGCCGGTCTTCACGGCGCCCTTGGGGTGTGCCGCGGACACGGTGAGGGTGCCGGTGAAGGGACCTTCGACATGGCCCTTGTCGTCGTCGCAGACCACGACACCTCGTACGAACCGGGCTTGGTGTTCGCCGGAACGGAGAACTGGCCGCCCGGAGCGACCGGGTTGGGCTGGATCACGACCGGGTTGGAGGCCGCACCACCGGTGAGGATCGAGGACGCACGCATGATGTTCTCCCCTGGACACGACCACGGAGCCACCCCCGTGCAAGCCGGAAACCGCGTCCCGGTATCAGCACACGGCCGACGCCCGTACGGCGCATCTCGAAGCACGGCCACGCGTCGGCGTGTCACGTACACGCCAGGACCTGAAGATCACCGATCTTGCAGGTCAGATCACTTGCAGGACGCTTCGCTCACGAGGCAGCGGAATTCGGCTGAACGGATGACGGAGCGACAGCCCCGGTCACCCTCCTGCACCTCGACCGCAGCCGGGCCCCGCCGCGGACCGGCGGACCGGCGCCGTGCCCGTGCAGCCGGACGGGCGGTCCGGCCGGGCACAGTTGAGTCACCTGTTCGGTTTAGCCAGGTCTTAAGGCGGCCGTAAGGCGGCTGGAAGCTCCTCGAACCCGGGTGAGGGCGTGGCTACGTTCGTGGATGCCGGGGAGTCGCATCGCCCGGCGCCGGATCCCAGGGGACATGGGTCCGGTGCCGTGCGCCCCCCTCCCCGAGAGAACCTGCGCCATCCGTTGAGGAGATCCGTCTGTGTCCACTCGCCGCTCCGCCTCCCGTGTCGCCACGCTCACCCTGGTGCCGCTCGGCATCGCCGCTTATGCGGCCATCCCGGCGGCCGCGCACGGTTCGATGACCGATCCCGTCAGCCGGGTCGCCGCCTGCTACGCGGAAGGGCCGGAGAACCCGAGCTCCGCGGCGTGCAAGGCCGCCATCGCCGCCTCCGGCAAGCAGGCGTTCTACGACTGGAACGCGGTCAACATCGCGGACGCCGGCGGACGCAGCCGGCAGATCATCCCCGACGGGCAGCTCTGCTCCGCGGGCAACCCCACCTTCAAGGGGCTGGACCTGCCCCGCGGTGACTGGCCGGCCAGCTCGATGACGGCCGGGCAGCGCACCTTCCACTACAAGGGCACCGCGCCGCACGCCGGCGGCTTCCAGCTCTACATCACCAAGGACGGTTACGACCCCACCAAGCCCCTGAAGTGGTCCGACCTCGAGGACAAGCCGTTCGCCGACACCAACAGCCCCCACATGCAGGGCCAGGACTACGTCTTCACCGGCACGGTCCCGCAGCGCAGCGGACGCCACCTCATCTACGCGATCTGGCAGCGCTCCGATAGCCCCGAGGCCTTCTACAGCTGCTCCGACGTCGTCTTCGGCGCCGACAACGGCAGTACGGGCGGTGGCGAATCCACCACCGGCGGGGCGAACACCACTGGCGGCACGGCTACTTCAGGGGGGTCCGGCACGGCCGGCGGCACGGCAACGACAGGCGGTGGGGGAACCAGTGGATCCTCCGCCGGAACCCCGAGCGGCAAACCCTCCAAGCCCTCCAAGCCGAGCCGGCCCGGGCGGGGCCGCTGGGACCGGATCGGCACGAGCGACTGCCCCTACGCCAAGACCCCGACCGACACCCAGATCGCGCAGGGCGCCCGCATGTCCTCCGTCGAACACTCCGGACACGGAGACGACGATCCCGGCACCCATGCGGCCTCCTCCACCCACGGGTTGAAGCCCAACGGCGGATCGGAACCCCTCGACGGCGAGAACCTCGCCGAAACCGGTGCGGACAGCACCACCCTCCTCATCGCCCTCACCGGCACGGTGGTCCTGGCGCTCGGAGTCACGTCGCGGATCGCGATCGCCCGGCGCCGGCGCGGCCGCCACACCCGCTGACCACGCGAAGGCCCCAAAGGGCCCCTTGATCGTGGCCCGGTCCTCACCCCCCAGGGACCGGGCCATACCTCACGGAGCGGACCCTGACAGAGATCCCGCACGGCCCGGACGCCGCCGACGCACTCATCGAGGACCTGACCCGCGCGGTCCGGGACGGCGACGAACCACGCATCCAGGCCCTGATCACCGCCCTGGCCTCGATCGCCGACCACGACGCGCTGATGCGGATGCGCCGCCGGCTCGATGAGACCCAGCAGGATCCGTGACCGCGGCCGGACGCCGCGCCGCGCCGCGCCGAAGAACCCAAGCCCCTCCCCGGATACCACGGATCATGATCAGCTTAGGTCCGTTACACCCCACTACGGAGGGATTTACCACCTATGGCCATGCTTGCGTTCACCGAGATACAGCCGGGGACGAACTGCCCCTGCGCGGGCTGCCGTTCCCAGCGCCGGACCGCCCTCGCGCAGCACGCACCGCGCGGCCGCGTCCGCGCCCTGGCCGTCGCCGGCTTCGCCGGAGCCTGCGGCCTGACCCTCGTACCGGGGCCCGCGGCGGCCGCGCACGCCGTCGAGACCGGGCGCGCCCCGTCCCCCGACTCCGCGCAAGCGACTCCGCAGGGGACGGCCGGCCCGCTGGCCCGGACGTCGGCACAGCGCCTCGCGGCCCCGGGGGCAACCGCCACCACCCGCGCCGAGATCATGCGCCGGGCCCAGCAGTGGGTCGATGCGAAGGTTCCGTACAGCATGTACGCGTACCGCAACGGCTACCGGACGGACTGTTCCGGCTTCGTGTCGATGGCCTGGGGCCTCGGTTCCAACGAGTGGACCGGCAGCCTGGACCGGTACGGGCAGCGCATATCCAAGTCCGAGCTGCTGCCCGGCGACATGCTGCTGTTCCACAATCCGTCGGACCCTGGCGCGGGATCCCACGTGGTGCTCTTCGGCGGCTGGACCGATGCGTCCATGACCCGCTACACCGCCTACGAGCAGACCCGCCCGCACACCCTGAAGCGCACGACCCCGTACGCGTACTGGAACAACTCCTCGCGCTACGTGGCGTACCGCTACACGGGCCTGCGCGAAGGCGGCGGCGGCGACGAGGACCCCGGCTCGTTCCCCGGGGCCCGCTCCTTCGGGCCCGGGGCGAACAACACCCACGTCACCCGGCTCGGCCAGATGCTCGTGGCGCGCGGCGCAAGCCGCTTCTACACCTCCGGCCCCGGACCCGTGTGGAGCTCGGCGGACCGGGCCGCGACCAAGGCCTTCCAAGAGGCCCAGGGGTGGCGCGGCGCGGACGCGGACGGGATCCCGGGGGCGGCCACCTGGGCCCTGCTGACCAGCGGCAAGGGGCGGGACATCGGCTCCGGCAGCGACGGGCCGACGACCGGCTCCGCCTTCCCCGGCGGCCAGTACTTCCGCCCCGGGCAGTCCAACGACCACGTGGCGCGGCTGGGCCGGCGGCTCGTGGAGCGCGGCTTCGGACGGCACTACTCCGAGGGCCCGGGCCCCCGTTGGTCCGAGAGCGACCGCCGCAACGTGGAGGCCTTCCAGCGGGCGCAGGGCTGGCGCGGCGCCGAGGCGGACGGCTACCCGGGCCCCGAGACCTGGCGCCGGCTCTTCGCGTAGCCACCGGGCCGCCGTGGCGGCTCCCGCCGAGCGCGGGTCCGGTCCGCATTCCCGGGGATGCGGACCGGACCCTTGCGGGTGCCTGCGCAGGGGATCAGCAGGGGCCGTTGTCGGTCCAGACTCCGTCCTGGCCGCTGTTGGCGGGGTCCTCGTTCAGGCTCCACCACTTGTTCGTGTAGGTCCGGCCCTTCCAGGAGACCTGGACGCCCTTGGCCGGGTAGATGGTGTCGGCCTTCCAGCTCGGCGCGGTGCAGGTGCCGGGCGTCGAGGACGGGGAGGACGACGGGGAGCCGGACGGGCTGCTGCTCGGGGACGGGGACGGGGAGGGCCACGGCGAACCGGAGGGGCTGCCGGTCGGTGACGGGGCCAGGGTCTGCTGCGGCAGCGCGATGGTCGAGCGGGTCGCGCCGAACGCCGTGGCGTTCTTGAACTCGTCGTACATCAGCGTGGTCAGGGTGGAGCCGGAGACGTACTGGCCGCTGCCGCCGTTCTCGGTGGCGTCCCAGCGGTAGTCGCCCGCTAGCTCCCAGATCATGGTGCCGCCGGCACCCTGGTCGATGACGTAGTCGGCCTTGGCGCCCGCCGGGGACTCGTTGCCGTTGTCGTCCCGGTCGTGGCTCGGCGGCCGCCTGGACGTGTACCAGGTCCAGGCGGTCACCCCCAACAGCCCGGCACCGCCGGCTCGCCGCGCTCGCGACCGCGGGCATCGCCGTGGGCCTGACGACGAGCGGCCCCGGCCAGCGCGACACCAACCGCGCCGCGCTGGAGCTCACCGTCGACGGCCGACCGCTGTTCCGCAGTGTGCAGGCGACGTGGAACCTGCTGGCGACCGGGGTGGCCCTCGGTACCGACCAGCTCGCCCACCTCTCGGGCATGGCCGAAACCCCTCAGGCCTACTGGTCCCACAGGTCCCGACTCCCCTGGAACTAGGGGGTGTCTTGCCGATGAGGCCGGGCTCGCCGCCGTCGACGATTCGGGTCCTTTCTGCCTGCGGCTCGCAGTGGGGCGCACGACGGCGCGCCCCACGCGCTGGTCGGCAATCAGCCAGAAGGGGCCTGCTTGCACCTCTCCGCGGGCACGGGCGCCGGGCTATGCTGCGGACAGAGCGTCCCCGTTCCAGACCCCGACGGCGCGTTGTCTGTCACAGATTTCCGCGTCGCGGCACGGACCGCGGTCCGTCCGCCCCGGCGTGTCCGAGGGCGTGGCACGTCCCCATCCTGGAACGCAGGCTGCCGGACCGGCCCCACCCACCGCGCGCGTACGTCCGCACCGGGACGTGCCCCCAGGGGCCGGGAATGCGGCGCCGAAGGGTGCTGCCCGGCTGGTCCGAACCGAGGCACCCCATCATGCGTGTCCCCGATCCGAACGCCCACCCGCACCACGAGAGCGGCCGGGTGCTGATCTCTCCGACCGGAGAGATCGACGTGGCCACCGTCCATTCGCTGCGCACCGCCCTCGAGCAATGCCTGCACGAAGGCGTCCGTACCGTCGACGTCGACCTGTCCGGCGTCACCTTCTGCGACGGCAGGTGCCTGGGCGTCCTCCTGTCCGCGTGGTGGCGCATCACGGCGGCCGGAGGAATCCTGCGCCTGCACCATCCGCCGCCCGTACTGGTCCGGATGATCGACATCACCCGTTCCGGCTTCCTGCTCGGTGACCATCCCGCTCCCGCCCTCCCCGCCGTCCTGGGCGGTGTGCGGTGACGGACACCTCGCCGCTGGGGCGCGCGCAGAGCGGCCGCCGCAGGGGGTCGTACGGCCGGGAGGACATGACCGCGATCCGGCTGCGCCGGCTGAACCGGTGGCAGGCCGAGGGACTGAAGGAAGACGTGGCGGACCTGTATGTGGAGTCCTCCCATCCGGCGGCGGGTGCGGCCCACAGCGGCCGGGAAGCCTTCCTTCACCGCCTCACGGGCGATGTCCGGCGGCCCGGGTTCTCCATGCTGGTCGCCGAGCGGGCCACCCTGTTCGGGTGCGTCTTCGGCTTCCCGCTGCGGCGGGACGGCTCCTGGTGGCGAGGGCTGCTCGGGCCCCTACCCCGGGGCATCGAACAACTCACCGCCTCCGGGCACGTCTTCGCCATCGCCGCCGTCGTGGTCGCCCCGCACGAACAGGGCCTCGTACTCGGCCGGCGTCTGCAGGAGCGGCTGCTGGACGACCATCGGGCCTTGCTCGGCGCCACCCTGGTGCCCCGGTCGGACGTCAGGAGCCTGGCAGCCTTCCGGTCCTGGGGCTGGCAGGAGGTCGGCGAGGTCCACCGGCCGCCCGGCACGGCGCTGCTCCGTGCGCTGGTACTGCCCCTCGGAAGGGCGCCGGCCCCCGCGTCCGGCCCGGGGCTCCCCGCCGGCAACCGAAGGCCCGAGCGGTGACAGGTGGCCGGGCGGCCAGGATCCGGGTACTGGTGGCCGAGCAGGCGGCCCGGCGCGGCGCCCGGATCGCCGTGGCGGACGTGTGCACGGCCGCGGTGGCCGCGCTCCCGATAGACGGCGCGGGAGTGTCGGCCATGTCCAAGGCCGCGGCCGGCCATCCGCTGTACTCCACCGGCCCGTTGAGCGAGCAGGTCGAGGAACTCCGGCTCACGCTGGGTGAGGGCCCCCTCCGTGGACGCCTTCGCCCTCGGGTCGGCCGTCCTGGCGCCCGATCTGCGGGCCGCCGGGGCACGGCTGCGATGGCCCGTGTTCGCCCTGGAAGCCATCACCGCCGGTGTGGTGGCGGTGTTCGCGTTCCCCTTGCGGATCGGTGCGATCAGTCCCGGGGTCCTGGACCTCTACTCCGACGTGCCGGTGGAGCTGGACCCCGCGGAGCTGGCCGATGCCATGGTGTTCGCCGACACCGCCACGCTCGTGCTCCTCGGAGCCCGCATCGACCGGGCCGACGGATCGCTCGAGGACCTCGGCGGCTACCGGGCCGAGATCGACCAGGCCACCGGCATGCTCGCCGTCCAGCTCGGCGTGCGCATCGATGAGGCGTTCGTCCGCCTGCGCGCCTACGCCTACTCCCACGAGCGGCGGCTCGCCGAGGTGGCGGCCGACCTGGTGGCCCGCCGGCTGCGGTTCAGGCCGGACGACCACGCGGACACAGACGAGGACCGGAGCGCCCCCGACGATGCCTGACAACAGAAGGTGTACACGATGAATGAGCAGCTCCTGGCCAAGGCATTCGTGGAACTGGCGGACAACCTGGTCGCGGACTTCGACCTGATCGACTTCCTGCGCATGCTGACCGACAGATGCGTCGGCATGCTCGACGTGAACGCTGCCGGCGTGCTCCTCGCGGACCGAAACGGTGAACTCCGCGTGATGGCCGCCTCCGACGAGCGCGTGCGCACGCTCGAACTGTTCCAGCTCCAGAACGACGAAGGCCCGTGCCTGGAGTGCTTCCACACCGGCGTACCCGTCACCATCGCGGACCTGAGCACCGAATCCGCCCGCTGGCCGCGCTTCACCGCGCAGGCCCGCCACGGCGGGTACTCGGCGGTCCAGGCCCTGCCGATGCGCCTGCGGGACGAGGTCGTCGGAGCGCTGAACCTGTTCCGCGCCCTCCCCGGGCCCTTCGATCCGGCCGCCACGCCCATCGCCCAGGCCCTGGCCGACGTCGCCACCATCAGCCTCCTGCAACAGCGCTCCTCCCAGCAGAGCACGGTCCTCAACGAGCAGCTGCAGACGGCCTTGAACAGTCGCGTGCTGATCGAGCAGGCCAAGGGCAAACTCGCCGAACGCCTGGGTATCGGCATGGAGGAGGCCTTCAGCGCACTGCGCGGCTACGCCCGCGCGCACAACCGGCGGCTGTCCGACCTGGCCGGCGCCTTCGTCGACGGAACCGAACCCCTCGCCGGCCTGGTCGCCTGACCGTCAGCACGCTTCCTCACGCCCCCCGATCGCGGTCGCGGTCACCGCCCTGGCCCCGGTCGCGGCCACCACGCCGGTCGGGGTCACCGCCACGGTCCCGGTCGCGGTCCCGGTCCCGGCGGTCCTCACGGCTCCGGCGGCCACGGTGCTGCCGGGCGTAGCGGCGGTCCCAGCGGTGCTGCTGGTCCCGGTGGTCGCTGTAGTCGCCGTAGTCCTCGTAGCCGTGATGGTCGTCGTAGCCCCGGTGGTCGTCATGGCTGCGGTGGTCGCCCTGATGCCCCGATCTGCCCCGGCGTCCACGGTGCACCAGGGCGAAGAGCAGGATCGCGGCGGCCACCCACAGCAGGTGGTTGAGGTAGCCGAAGAGGAACAGGGCCACCAGGAGCACGAGAAGCACGACGGACACGAGCGGTCCCTTCCACAGCGGAACAGGTCATCGCTGCCGGGGACCGGGGCCTCATCCAGCAGCGTAGCCCCGCCGGGGGCCCGGCGACAGCCGTCGGGCCCCATTGACAGCCGCCACCGCCCGGCGTTGACTGACGCGGACGGCGTTGGTCCGTAGCGCCCCGGACAGTTCCGGGGCCAGGCCTTCCACCGTCCGCTTCGCCCGGACCCCGCGGAACGCAGGTACCACCCCTGTGTCCGCTGTGCAGGTACCGGCCGAGCTCTTCCGGATCCGTCTCCTCCTGCCGGCACCAACACGCCATCGAGCGAGGAGAGTCAACGGGTATGCAGCACAACGACTTGCGAGCCGGCAACAGCGGGGGACCTCCGTGTCCAGGTCCGTGATCATCATTGCGGCCCTCGTCGCGGCGGGCCTCGTCGCCGTGACGGCCGTCCTCCTGGCCGCGCTCGGCCACCAGCGCCTCGGGCGCGGTCTGAAACGGCGCTTCGGCCCCGAGTACGAGCGCCTCGTGACCCGCCACGAAGGCGACACCAAGGCCGCAGACCGAGAACTGACCGAACGCCTGAAGCAGCACGGCTCCGTACGGGAACGGCCGCTGTCGCCGGCCTCCCGGGACCAGTACGCGGCCCAATGGGCCGGGATCCAGAGGCGGTTCGTCGACTCGCCGCAAGAGTCGGTCGCCGAGGCCGACGCCCTGCTGGCGCGGTTGACCTCGGACCGGGGCTTCCCGGCCGACGGGCCCTTCGAAGAGCGGCTCGCCGCGCTCTCCGTCCACCACGCGGAGCACGTCGACGGCTATCGCGGCCTGCACGGAGCCGCCCGCGGCCGTGGCAGCACGGAGGAGAACCGCAGGGCCATGACCGGGGCGGGCGAGCTCTTCGACGCACTGGTCGCACCGCATCCGGCCGACTCGGGCCGGCATCGTCCACAGCGTCACGACGCCGGGGGAAGTGGCACGCGATGACGTACGACCAGGAACGCGCACAGCAGCTCCCTCCCCCTGGGCGGCGAGATCCGCGCGGGGGCCCGACGCCCCGCCGCCTGCCCCCCGAGGGGCCGTCCGAGACCCGTACGGACATCCCGGCCTACGTGTCGCTGCTCGCGCAGAGCGACCGGGACCGGCTGACCCTGCGCCTCCAGCACGCCCTCGGCACCTTCGTCCGGAGCCCGCGCGAAGCGGTCGACGAAGCCGACAGCGCCTTCGCCGACGCCACCACCCGCATCACGGCCGCACTCGTGGAGCGCCGGCGCGTCATCGACACGGCACATCGGGACCTCGGACCCGAAGCCGGAACGGAAGAGCTGCGCCTCGCCCTGCGCCAGTACCGGGAAGTCACCTTGAGGCTCCTGCGCATGTGAGCGCCCCTGCTCCGATCGGCCCCTGACAGCCGGTGGGGACGGCCCATCCTCCCCGGTGAGCCGCCCCGCCGGCCTCTCCTCGCGGGCGGACAGCCCTGCTTCGCCCGGCTGCCCGTCGGGGAGGCCCCCGGCCCCGCTGTCCGCGCCGAGGGGCTGCGCCTGATCGCCCGCTCCGGGCGGTCGGAGTGGGCCGTCCGGGCCGGGGAAGGTACCGATCGGCCCTTCCGCGACCGGCCGCCGGCGGCGGAGGGTGGAGGCGGACCCGAACGGAGAACCGCCATGACCACCTCTTCCTCCCACCGGCTCACCTCCTCCCCCAACCGCTTCGACCACGCCCTCTCCCCGGAGCACCGCGACAGCCTGCTGGCCCTGGCCCACGAGGCGGACTTCCCCGCCGACACGCGACTGTTCAACCAGGGCGGGCACGCCGGCCGGTTCTGGGTCATCCGGTCGGGCAACGTGGGCATGGACGTGCACGTGCCCGGGAGGCAGGCGGCGGTCGTCGAGACGGTCGGCCCCGGCGAGCTCGTCGGCTGGTCATGGCTGTTCCGTCCCTACACCTGGCACTTCGGCGCCGAGGCCATGACTCCGGTGCGCACGGACGAGTTCGATGCCGCCGCCGTGCGGGCGCTGATGGACTCCGACCCCGTACTCACCTCCGCAATGTGGCAATGGGTGGGGCAGGTGCTCGCCCATCGGCTCGTCTCCGCCCGGGTCCGGCTCCTCGACCTGTACGCACCCCACGGCAGCGGAACTCGTATCTGAGACAATTGTTCCCAGACCTATCCGACCTGAGGGTGTGGCGTGGATGTCCGATGCACCGGCTGCCGCCCCGGCGCCCATCCGGGTCTTCCTCCTCGACGACCACGAGATCCTCCGGCGCGGACTGCACGACCTGCTGGACTCCGAGCCGGACATCGAGGTGGTGGGTGAGGCGGCCACGGCCGCGCAGGCCCTGGCCCGGGGGCCCGCCCTGCGTCCGGACGTGGCGGTGCTCGACGTACGGCTGCCCGACAGCGACGGCATCAGCGTCTGCCGCGAGCTGCGCTCGCGCATGCCGGATCTCGCCTGCCTCATGCTGACGTCCTTCGATGACGAGGACGCCCTGCTCGACGCGATCATGGCGGGTGCCGCCGGGTACGTTCTGAAGCAGATCAAGGGCTCGGACCTGGTCGCCGCCATCCGGACGGTGGCGACGGGCCAGTCGATGCTCGACCCCGCGACCACGGCCCGTCTGATGAGTTCGCTCCGGGACCCGACCGCCGGGAAGCCGCCCGGGGACAAGCGGCTGACGGTGCTCTCCGAGCGTGAGCGAGCCGTACTCGAACTGATCGGCGAGGGCCTCACCAACCGTCAGATCGGCAAACGGCTCTTCCTCTCCGAGAAGACGGTCAAGAACCACATCTCACGGCTGCTCGCGAAGCTCGGGGTGGAACGCCGCGTCCAGGCAGCCGTGATCGCTGCCGAGGTCCGCGAGCACGACGAAACCGGCCGCTGAGTTCCGAACTCACCGGACAGGGCCGATCGGGACCCGCCAGTCCAGCCGGGTTCCGCCCCCGCCGGTGCGCGGCGAGACGGACAGCCCGCCCCCGAGGGCCCCGGCGCGCTCCGCGAGGTTGCGCAGACCGCTCCGACGGCCACCGTCCGCGACACCCACACCGTCGTCACTCACGGTTACCGCCAGCACTCCGTCCGCCAGAACGATCGCGACCTCCGCCCGCGCCGCCCGCGCGTGGCGGGCCACGTTGGTCAGGGCCTCTCCGAGCACGGCCACCACGTCGTCGGCGATCGGCACCGGAACATCGGTGTCGATCAACCCCTCCATGCGCAGAGCGGGCGCGAAACCGAGAACCGCCGCCGCCTCGCCCACGGCCCGCACCGCGCGGACCCGGAGTCTCGGGGTGCGGCCCGTGGCCTCGTGGTCACGGAGTCCGAAGATGGTCGTACGGATGATCTTGATCGTCTCGTCCAGGTCGTCGATCGACCGGCTCAGCCGCTCGGACGCCTCGGGGTGCTCCACGAAGCGCTGGGCGCTCTGCAAGGTCATGCCCGTCGCGAAGAGCCGCTGGATCGCGAGATCGTGCAGATCGCGGGCGATCCGGTCGCGGTCCGCCAGCAGGCTCACCTGCTCACTGTCCCGGCGCCGGTCGGCCAGCTCCAGCGCCAGGGCCGCCTGGCCCGCGAAGCCGGGCAGGGGCGCCACCTCGGCTCCGGCGAACGCCCGCCGGCCGGTACGCCTCGCCAGCATCAGCACGCCGCGCAGCTTCGCCCTGGTGCCCACCGTGACCGCTACAGCCGGGCCGAAGCCCGTCCATGCATCCGGCTGCGCCACAATTCGGACGTCGGTGGCCACGTCGCCCAAAGTGATCAGTCCGTCCTTTGCCAGGGCGAGTGCGGCCAGGATCCCCTCGCCGCCGGGCAGCACGATCCCGCGGTGTGCTTCGGCGCCCTCCCCCAGGGCCAGCGAGCCGCGCAGCTCGCCGCCGGGCCCCACCTGGTAGAAGACGCACATGTCGGCCGAGATGATGTCCCGGGCCCGCTCCAGCATGCCCTCCAGCACCTCGATCTCGGAGGACCCGGACAGTAGCGCGCTCGTGAAGTCGGAGCTGGCCGCCAGCCAGCGCTCCCGGAGCCGGACCGCCTCGTACAGGCGGGCGTTGTCCACGGCGACGCCGGCGGCAACCGCGAGGGTGGACAGGACCCCCTCGTCCTCCGCGTCGAAGCCCTTCCCGCCCCGCTTCTCCGTCAGGTAGAGGTTGCCGAACACCTCGCCCCGGACCCGGATCGGTACGCCGAGGAAGGAGCGCATCGGCGGGTGGTGCTCGGGGAACCCGGCGGAGGCCGCGTGCTCCGAGAGGTCTCCCAGGCGCAGCGGCCGTGGATGCCTGATCAGCTCGCCCAGCAGTCCGTGTCCGGTGGGAAGGGCCCCGATCCGCGCCCGGAGCTGGTCGCTGATGCCCACCGGAAGGAACTCGGCGAGCCTCTCGTCCTCCCCCACCACGCCCAGCGCACCGTACTCCGCGTCCACGAGGACCACCGCGGCCTCCACGATGCCGCGCAGTACCTGGGCCAGGTCCAGCTCCTGCCCCAGCGACATGACCGCCTCCAGCAGGCCCGTCAGGCGGTCGCGGGTGTCCCGCGCGTCGGTGATCTGCGCCTGGAGCGCGTCCAGCCTCGGCTGCGCGATCCGGCTCGCCGACGCATCGTGATCGTCTCCGGTCATGGACACCTCCGGCGGCGTCGAAGGGCACCGCGCACACGCCCGGCCTCCAGCCTAGCCCTCCGCCCGCCGGCCGGTCGCGGTACGAGGCATTCCACCTACCGGGCCCGCACCACGCCGCTCTCGGCGTGGCGCCCTCCGCCGCGCACCACGATGACGGGGGGCGTAGCGGCTGCCGGGGACCGGTCGGTCCTGGCACAGGACCCGTTCGGCCCTCGCACCGCGGGCGGACGCGGCGGATGGTGGCTGGTGAGGGCGCTCGCAGGATGCGCTCACGGGCCGGAGTCGGGCAGGAGGGCCTCAGATGAAGCACGCGAAGGTCGGCTTCCTGATGACCGACGAGGTCGTCTCGGTCCTGGGGAGGACACCGTCCGCGGACGTGGCCGCGCTGCTCGTCGCACACGAGATCAGCGGCGTGCCGGTCCTGGACGCGGACGAGCGCGTCGTCGGGGTCATTTCGCGGACCGATCTGCTCACCCAAGGCCACCTCACCGCCGAGGACTTGATGACCGCGCCGGCCGTCACGATCCACGCCGAACAGACCGTCACCGAGGCCGCCCGCCTCATCACCCGACGCGGGGTGACGCGGCTGCCGGTCGTCGACGAGGAGGAGCGACTGGTCGGCATCGTGACGCGGCGGGACCTGCTCCGCGTGTTCCTGCGCCCGGACCACGAGATACGCCGGGTGCTGGTCGAGGAAGTGCTCGCGGACACGATGGGGATCGGCGCCGATGCCGTGAGCGTGGATGTCGTGGACGGGGTCGTCACCTTGGCCGGCCGACTGCCGATGAGCAGCCAGATTCCCGTCGCGCTCAGGCTCGCCGGACAGTTGGACGGTGTGGTGGCGGTCATCGACCGGCTCACGGCCCGCTCCCACGACACCCGCACCCGGACCGCTCCGCCGGACCGCAGCGCCGAGGGCGTTCCCCGCTGATGCGGAGTGTGGACCGTTCGGCCCCTGCCCGCCCCACCCGCACCGCGCGAGCATGGAAGCGAGCCAGGCTCCCCGCACCCGGTCACACGCCGTACGGAGCCCTGCAGACGGATCCGGGCCCATTCCCTTGCTCCGCCACCGCACTTCGTGAGGAGCACCTCCATGGAAGTCCTGATCTTCGCCCTGATCGCCCTGGCCGTGGTCGCCCTGATCGGGCTGACGATGGCCCTGAAGATCGTCAAGCAGTACGAGCAGGGCGTGCTGTTCCGCTTCGGCAGGCTCGTCGGCACCCGTGCGCCGGGCCTGCGGGTCATCGTGCCGTTCGCAGACGTCCTGCACCGGGTGTCCCTGCGGATCGTCACCATGCCCATCCAGTCCCAGGGCATCATCACCCGGGACAACGTGAGCGTAGATGTCTCCGCGGTCGCCTACTTCCGCGTCGTCGACGCCGTGAAGTCGGTCATCGCCATCGAGAACGTGGGCGCGGCCATCAATCAGATCGCCCAGACCACCCTGCGCAAGGTCGTCGGCCAGCACACCCTCGACGAGACCCTGTCGGAGACCGACCGCATCAACCTCGGCATCCGCGAGATCCTCGACGTCACCACCGCCGAATGGGGCGTCGAAGTCACCCTGGTCGAACTGAAGGACATCCAGCTGCCCGACAGCATGAAGCGCGCGATGGCCCGCCAGGCCGAGGCCGAACGGGAGAAGAGGGCCAAAATCATCAACGCGGAGGGCGAGTCGCTGGCCGCCGCCGCACTCGGCGACGCCTCCGACACCATGATGGCCCACCCCCTCGCCCTGCAACTGCGCAACCTCCAGAGCCTGGTGGAGATCGGCGTCGACAAGAACACCACCGTCGTCTTCCCCGCTCCGCTCATGAGCACCATCGGCGAACTCGGCGCCTTCCTCGCCCGCGAGACCGCGGCCGCGACCCTTCAGACTCCGCACACGGCGGAGATCACCACGCCGCTCCCCAGCCCGTCCCCGCCGAACGGAGCGCGCGCGGTCAAGACCGTCTGACCGACAGTCGGCGCCGCCGTGCGGAGGACGTTCTCCGTACGGCGGCGCCGACTGCCGCCGCCCGTAGCCGCGGACGTCAGTACGGCAGAACGCGCCCCGACGGCGTGCGCAGGTCGAGGGGCGGGGGGCGGTGCGGCCGTGGCCTGGGTGTCGAGATCTGGATTCGAGGCATGGTCGATCACCTCTTCGGGAGCGGGACCCGGAACAGGCCCGCACTTCAGAATCACCCGGCGGGACGCTCGCCCGGCAGGGCCGACGGGGACAGAGGAGGGGGCCGACCGGCCCTTCTGAGCCCCGCACAGGAGTAGGCTGGAGCTACCGGGAGTATGTCGCGCACCGGATGCAACTCAGGTGTCATTTCCGGCGATCAATACGCCGGACCGTCGAACTGCGGGCGGCCCGGGGACAGGTCTCCACCATGACCGTCGCCCTGGAACGCACCACGCCTGCCACGCCTGCTACGCCACCCGCGCCACCCGCTGCCGCGCATGCTCGCCCCGCTCGCCTCGTGCTCACGCCGGAGACCACCCTCGCCGGGAAGCTGGACGGCGCCTGGTGGCCCCGCTCCCGCGACCTCGCAGGCGAACTCCCCGTTCTCGTCGCCGCCTTGGCGGAGCCCTGGGGACGCATCACCCGCGTCACCGTCAACCCCACCCGGTGGCCCGTCATCCCGCACAAGGTGCCCGTGGCCGGGCACGCCGTCCACGTGGGCTGGTTCACCGAGCAGGACCCCGACACCCTGATCCTGCTCTCCTACACCGTCGGCCGCTGGGACCTCCTCGTCGTCCCACCCCAGACCGCACCCGCCGCCGCGGCCCGCCTGATGGCCGCCGCCGCCGTCCCCGGCAGCGTCCTGACCGCCCGCGCACTGATCGCCGCCGAAGCCGTCATCGGCCGAAGGCCCGACCTCCGGAACCGGGAAGATGCCTGGGAGAGCGAAGGCGGAGCGCGCAGATCCGACATCGGCTCCGACATCGGTTCCCTCGCCAGGCAACCGGTCGGCCCCCTGTCCGCCGGCGCTTGGTGGTGAGCCTCGTCCGCGGGATGTCGCCGTAGCAGCGGGAGGCGAAGTACGGACGGCGCCGGCGGCGCCCGGGGAGTGCCGGGGCAGTGACCGGCGAGTACGGAGGCCAGGCGTCGCTGGCCCTTCCTCAGGGCCGGCGCAGCGGCAACGCCGATGTTCCCCTCAGGTCCTCCCCGATACCGGAGGTCTTCAGGACTAGCCTTCGCCTCATGCTGCGCATTGCCGACACCCGGACCGGCCGCTCCGTGGAGATTCCTTACGGACACCGCCACCTGCTGCGCATCTGTGTGCACCTGCCGGCCACCGGCGCCCGGGTCGGCGCGGTGGATCTGCGGGCACCCCTCGTCGGTGACGTGCTGGCGCGTACCGCGGAGCTGCGTGGTCTGCAGGCCCTCACGGTTCTCGTCACACCGGACCTGCCGGATGAGCAAGGCCGGGCGCTCGATCGTGCCATGGCCCTTCTCGGCATCCACCCGCCCGACACCGTCGGTGCACACCGGCTGACCGAGACACTGTGCGCCGCTGCCGACGTGCACCTTCTCGCGTACGGCGCCGACACCCAGGACGGGGTCGGCGGGGTCCGGGTCGACGTGGGGCAGGTCAGGCCGGCCCTCCCCCCTGACGGGGATGACGCGGACGAAGCCCCGCTCCTCGCCCCGGATCTTCTGGACGGGTTCGCCCCGGCGGGGACCGATCCCCTGGCTGTAAGGATGCTGTTGCTCGGGCACGCCCACCACACGCCGGTCACAGTCACCGGCGCGGGGCTCACCGAGGCCCGGCGGACGCTGCGGCACCGGCGGCAGCAGGTGGCCGAATGGGCGCAGGAGCCCTCCCGGCCGATCCCCGCCGACGTGCTGCACCAGGCACAGGACGCGCTCGCCGACAATATCGGCGTCCCGGTCGTCCTGGACATGCTGCGCAGTGTGGCCGGGCGCGCCGATGTGCCGGCCGGTGCCGCATTCGAGACGTTCGCCTTTCTCGACCGGATCCTCGGGCTGGACCTCGTGCGGGAGGTGGGGCACCAGCACCCCGGGACGCCATGACGTCAGGCACCTCCCGGCGCCCGGTCGCCCTGCGGCACGCCACGTCCGGCCGAACCCGCCCGCAGACGGGGCGCGCCCACTGGCGGGTTCGACGTGACGGGCCGTGCCCGGTCATGCCGGGTTGGGCCGATCAGGTGTGCAGACGGCTGTTGGGGCCGTCGTGGTCCCCCGCGCTCTCGTCGTTGAACCAGTAATCACCGGCGGCCAGGTACCGGAAGGAATGCGTGCTCTCGCTCGGCAGCTCCACCGTAACGGACCGCTTCCCGTCCTTGCGGGGCCGCAGCGTGTGGGCACCGGGCTGCCAGTCGTTGAAGTCGCCCACCACGCTGACCTGGCCGGCCGGGGTGTCGGCGGGCAGGACGAAAGTGACCTCCGTGCGGTTCTTGCGCAGCGTGCGCTCCAGCATGGTGCGGGCTCCTGACAGCAGGTGGGGTGGGGATCGTGCCCATCCTCGGACCTGAAGGGATGGCCCGCCTGCCGACGCCTCCACATCGGGGGACGGGCGTCACCCATGTGCCTCGCTTTGCAGTCGACGTGATGCAGACCGTCACGCTGCGTGCCAGCGTGATCCGAGAGGAATCCGTACCCCACGCATCAAGAGGAGTCGCCGTCATGGGCGGTAGGCACGACAAGCATCAGGAGCCGGGCAAGGGCCGCGAGGCGCGGGAGCACCGTCGCCCCGGAGACCCCGCGCAGCCCCAGCCGGGCAAGCCGTCCCGCGAGCAGGGCCCGGAGCCGGAACAGAAGCCGGGCGAGGAAGAGGCTTCACGCCGTCGCGAGGACGACCTGCTGCGCGAAGAGGACCTGCACGACGAGACGTTCTGACCAGCGGAGGGCTGATCCACCCGGCCGGGCTGACAGGGCGGCAGCCAGAACCGCGCCTGCCGTCAGCCGTTGGAGGGGACGGGGGCGAGCATGCGCTTGCTGATCCATTCCAGGGGGCCTTGGAAGAGTCCGTCGGCGTAGTCCTTGCCGCTGTGACTGGCGCCCGGAATCACGTGGAGGTCGGTCTCGATCGGGCCCTTGCCGATCTTGTCCTTGAAGGCCTTCACCTCGGCACCCGGTTCCTTTTCCCCCAGCATGAAGGAGATGTGGACCTTCGGTCCGTTCTTCTTGATGAGCTCCTCGGCGAGGAAGAGCGGCGAGTTGGCCTTCTTCTCCTCGGGGTGGCCGTTCCAGAAGGGGGAGTCGGGGGCGGTGTCGGGTCCGCCCGCAACGGCCGCGCCGAAGCGGTCGGGGTACTGGAGGACCATCTTCATGCCGACGTAGCCGCCGGAGGAGGAGCCGAAGAAGCCCCAGCCCCCGGGGTCCTTGTAAGTGCGGAAGTTCTCGCGGACGAGGTCGGGGACGTCGTCCGATATCCAGGTGCCCATCTTGGGCTGGCCGGGGATGTCGCTGCCGTCCCAGTACAGCTTGTCCTTCGCGTTGAGGACCGGCATGACCACGATGTACGGGAGCGACTTGCCCGCATCGGCCTGCTCGGCGATGCGCTCCTGGAGCTTGAGGTCGCCGCCGAACCAGTAGTTGGTCGGGAAGCCGGCGGCGCCGGGCAGGGCTATCAGGACGGGGAAGGCGCTGTTGGCGTACTTCTTCTCCTTGTACTGCTTGGGCACCCAGGCCCAGACCCGTCCCTCGAACGTCGACTTCGGGCCGTTCAGGGTGGTCACCATGACCTGGGTGCCGTCGCCCAGGGTGCGCTGGACCTTCCACTCCCGAATGTTCGTGGGCATCTGGACGTTGCCGGGCGCCTGCGGTGTCGCCCTACCGGATGCACTACCGGACGGGGTCCCGCTGCCGGCCCCGGCGAAGGCTGCCTTCTCGGGGCCGCTGGAACAGCCGGCCAGTGCCAGCAGACCGGCGAGAGCCAGCGCGAGGGTGGGGATGAATGTGCGGCGGCGGTTCACGTCTTGCTCCTGTCCGACCGGGTAACCCCCGATACAGCGGACAAGACGGGCATAAAGTTCACAGCGTTCCCGAGCGCGGGCTTTACCGCCCAAAGACCCGGAGCGCAGGACCTTCTTCCGGGGCCCATCGACCCGGCGCGGCGTCAAGTGGCGCCGGCGCTCGGCCAGTAGGCGGCGAACACTGCGCTACGGACCGTCGGTCTCCCGCCCACCCGGGCCACGGGCACGGCGCGCATCGTGCTGTCCGGTCTGCTTCTCGGGCTTGCCGCCCTCCTGACCCGCCGGGCGGTCAGCGCGGCGGACGAGGGCCCGTTCACCCTGGTGGCGGCCGTCGGCCTGTGGCTGCTGGGCGCCGTAGTGGTGATGCCCGTGGCGGCGCCCGCCGCACCGGGACTCGTCGGCTGGATGGTGCGCGGATGGTCGGGGCCGGCACTGACGCTGGCGCTCACCCAGGCGCGCCGGACACCGCGCCGTAGTGCCGGGACCGCGGCGGCCGTCATGGTCGGGGTGAGCCTGGTGGCCTCACTGGCCGTGGTCGGAGAGTCGGCGCAGGCGCAAGTGCGCCGGGAACAGGGCTACATCGCGGGCCGGACCACTCGGCCTCCTCCTCGGGCGGGGCCAGGACTGACGGCGCAAGAGGTGAGGACGCAACGGCGCTTCTGGCCGCCGCCTGGCCGGCCCGCCGCGCAGCACGGGTCGAACCCGCTGTCGCGGTGGGCGACTGATGCCACGCCGGGTCGACCGAGGTGAAGGGGGTGCGCCGCTCATAGGGGCGTGCGCCGGTGGCTTTGCGTCACATTCATGCCGATGTATGCGCTCTTGTCGAAGTTGATCTCACCATGAGTTGATGGGGCGCGGGCAGCCGGAAGATGTCACTCCGCCCAGCTGCTCCGCCATGCCCAGCGTGAATTCCACCGCTACGGGATGTACGCGGACGGCGTCGGCTAAAGACCGCTGCTGCCCCGCGAGCAGGAGCCGTCGCCGTGAACGAACTGCCCCACCCCACCCCACCCCACACCGCACCGCACCGCACCGCACCGGAGAACTCGTGCCCGAATCATCCCTGTTCTCGCCCGGTCAGTTCCTGACCGACATCGAGGCGACGGCCCACGCCATCGGAGCCGGCTACTGCCCGAGCACCACGCGCCGCATGCTCGACGTCTACGAGTCCGGCTTCCACGAGGGAGCGGTCCTGTGGCGCACGACCAGCAAGCCCGCCGGCCCCCTCAACTACCGCTTCTACGCGCGCCGTCCCACCGACACCGTCGGCATCGCCGCGAGAGCCGGACTCCTGGCCCCGGGCGATCCCATGGCTCAGCTCATCGGGGCGTGGAGCGGGTTGTACGAGGGCTCGACCGAGCTGTGCGACTTCGACGCCGTGGACGGGCTCGTGAAGACCTGGGTGTTCCTGGGCGGTATGCGTCCGGTGCCCGATGTCCTCGCCGCTCCCGGAGTGCCGGCGAGCATCCGCCACCATGCGTCCGCCTTCGACGGGCTGGGGCTGGCCTGGGTGCGGCACGTGGCGGTCGACTACCAGCGCCGATCGGTCAACCTGTACTTCCGTACCGCCGAGGGCTTCACCCCGGCGCATGCCGGGCGGCTCCTCGCCCTCGCCGGGGCGGAGTTGCCCGCGGACTCGGTGCTGGCGGACATGGAGGGGTTCACAGCCCCCACCGGCTGCACGTTCTCGGTCACCATGGCGGCGCAGACCGGGCGGATCGAGCGGGTGGGCGTCTACGCGCTCCGACTTCCGCCGGGACGGTACCCGTCGGTCGGCGAGCGGCTGGAGCGTTTCTTCACCGCGGCGCCCTCACGCGACGTCGAGGAGATGAACGCGGTCGCCTGGTCCTTCGGCGCCCGGGCCCAGCACTACGTCAAGGCGGAGCGGTCCTACTGCGGCCGTCTGGTCGAACTCATGCGGGAGTGGGCGAGCCCCATGACCGACGTCGGGGTGCGGGTGTGATGCCGGCCACGGCCGGCATCCGGCTGCGGGACGCCGGGGACGCCGGGGACGCCGGGGACGCCGGGGACGCTTACACCAACGGCGTACTGGGCCACGGCAGAACGGGAGAGTACGAGCGGCTGCGCCTCCTCGAAAGGGTCAGCGATCCCGCCACGGTCCGCATCCTCGAACGCCTTCCGATGACCCGGTCGTGGCACTGTGCCGACATCGGCGCCGGAACCGGCTCGCTGGCCGGATGGCTCGCGGCCCGCTGCCCGGACGGGCAGGTCACCGCCACCGACGTGGACACCCGGTACCTCGATGCCATGCCCCGGCCCGGCAACCTGACGGTCCTCGACCAGGACGCGACTCGGGGAAGCTTCCCCCCGGCCTCCCTCGACCTCGTCCACGCACGAGCACTGCTCACCCACCTCCCCGGGCCCGAGAAGGTGGTGCGGCGCATGGCGGGCTGGCTCAAGCCGGGCGGATGGCTGGTGATCGAGGACCCGACCTACCTCCCGGCCGAGGCCTCCCCCTACCCCGAGTTCGCGGCCCTCCTCGCGGCCTGCGGCAGGCTGCTGGCCCTGACCCAGGCGACGGATACCACCTGGGCCCGGCGGATCCCCGCGGCCATGGCCGAAGCGGGGCTGACCGACGTGGGGATGTCCGCCGAGCTGTCCGTCTGCGGCCGCGACGAGGTGGAGGACGCGTACTGGCGCCGCTCCTTCGCCCAAGCCACTCCCGGCCTCCTCGAGTACGGCCTGATGAGCGAAGACCGGATCCAGCGCGCCGTCGGCCACCTCGACGAGCCGGGCTTCGCCGACGCGGCATGGCTGATGGTGTCCTGCTGGGCACGCCGCCGCTGAGGACCCGGGCGTCGCACGTCCCCGGGACGGGATTCCGTGCTCATTGCGGAAGATGCCGTGCCGGGGAACTCCTTAACAGCTCCTCAAGGCCGCCTTATCGGTGTCTGCTGTCGGGGGCGAACGCCTTGGCGGCCCCCTACCGTCACGGAAACGGCGTGATCCCTTCCGGGTGATCCACCGCTTCGTCCCGTAACCAAAGGATCCTCCACACATGCGCCCGACCTCCCTGCCCCGGATAGCCGCCGGCGGTTCGGTACTCGCCCTGGCCGCCCTCGCCGCGACCGCAGCCGGGGCAGCCGCTCCGTCCGCGCGCGCCGCTGACGGACCACACGCCGAACGGCGGGTTCAGGTGGTCATGGTGAACTTCACCGACAGCGAGTTCCCCGACCCGGCCGGCACGACAGCGCTCCTGAAGAAGGCCTACTTCGCGCAGAGCGGCTCCCTCGCCTCGTACTACAACGAGGTGACCCGCGGGGCCACCACCTTCGAACCCGCCGCCGCCGAAGGCGGAATCCTCGGCCCCATCGATCTGCCCATGGCCGGAGCCGGCTGCGACAGCGGCAAGATCTCCGACCTCACCTACAAGGCCCTTGAGGCCCGCGGCATCGCCAAGAGCGCCTACGAGCACGTCTCGATCGTCTTCCCCAACCAGAAGACCCACTGCTCCTACCTCGCCCTGGGATCGGTGGGCGGAGGCACCACCTGGCTGCCCATCGACGGCAAGGACATCTCCATGTCCGCCCTCGTCCACGAGTTCGGCCACAACTTCGGTTACTCCCACCACATGCGCCAACGCTGCGAGCAGGGCGCCCTGCCCGCATGCACCGGTACGGATGTCGTCAGCGGCAAGACCCCGATGGGCGGCGGCGGCTGGGAGGTCGGCCTCTCCTCCCCGGAACTCATCCACAACTCCTGGCTGCCCGGCACCGAACTGGCCAAGGTCACGAAGTCGGCCACCTACACCCTGCGCCCGCTCTACGGACAGGGCAGCGGCGTCCGCGCCCTGGACATCCCCCTCGGCGAGGACCGCCTCGTCATCGAACTGCGGGCCTCCTCCGGAACCCTGGACCACGACCTCAAGGGCGTCCACGCCTACCGCGTCCCGAAGGGCGACTACCGGCGCTCCGTACTCATCGACACCACCAAGCTGGACCACCACCCCGACGTCGACCGTCCCGCCCCCGACGCCGACGCCCTCAAGGCCGGGTCCGTCCTGACGGACGCGGGCGCGAAGGTAGAGGTGAAGGTCCTGGCCACCGACCCGGACGAGGGGACCGCGCGCGTCTCGGTCGCCCTGGGCGGAATCCCGGCGCCCGCCCCTGCCCCCACCAAAGCCCCCGCCGCCTCGTCGGCGGCCCCCGCCGCGCCTTCCGCGAAGGCACCGGAGCCCAGCGCGGACGTACCCGGCACGCAGACCCCCGGTAGCAGTGTGGAGGTCCCCGAGACCGGTGCGCTCGCCACCACCGGCGGAGGTTCCGCCTCCCGGACACTGGCCATCGCCGGCGCGGCCCTCGCCGCCCTCGGCGCGGCCTTCCTGCTGCGCGTACGGCGCCGTACGACCACCGCGGCCCTGTCCCCCACACCGCGCGGGGGCCGCCACCGCTCCTGAGCGGGCTCGGATCGGTCACCCGCCGCGGGGCAGGACGAGGAGGAAGGTCGTGCCGGCGCCGCCGGGTGTGTCGGTGACGGTGAGGGTGCCGTCGTGGCGGGTGGCGATGTCGCGGGCGATGGCGAGGCCCAGGCCGCTGCCGCCGCGGTGCAGCTGACCCGCGGTACCGGGCACGGAGACCTGCTCGGGAGCGCAGTTCGTGGGAGGCCTCCGCGACGAACCGGCTCTGCCCGTAGGCCTCCTTGCCCGCCCCGTCGAGGATCCCGGACTGCGGCCTGTTTCGCCTGACGCAGGGTGAACCCTCACTCCGGCGGTCGTTGGTCGGTGCCCGATGACCCGGCGCTTCGGCCCCGGCCCTCGTCCCGGTTCAGCCAATGCCTCAGTGCCCGGATCTCGCCGAGCGTGTCAACGGCGATCTGACGGGCCTCCGGAGAGCTCTCGTCGCTCCGCAGACGGTGGGCGTACCAGCCCGAGTACCAGGAGGCGAACGCTCCGATGACGACGCCGAACAGACCGACGGCCACCACGCTGAGCCCCACCGCCGTCAGCCTTCCGACCGGCGTGATCGGATACAGCTCCCCGTACATGGTCATCGTCATCGTGGTGGCGGCCCAGTAGGCCGCCAGTCCGAAACTGGTGATCGTCGCGCCCGGCGCATCGCGCTCGGCCTCCAGTGCCACGAGCGCCCCGGCCCCGCACAGCAGGACGGAGGCCATGCCCGCGTACAGCATCAGCTCGACGTCCAGACCGCGGCGCACCCGGTGGCGCAGCGTGGAAACCGCGGTCAGCTCGCGCACGGCACGCACCGGACGCAAGAACGGCAGCAGCACGATCACCAGATCCGGCAGGTGTCTGACGAACCAGGCGCGCCGTCCGCGCGCCAGGGCCAGCCGGACCAGGTAGTCGACGAGGAACACGGCCCACGTGACCGCGAGCCCGATCAGACACACCAGCCTCATGGAGGCGGACAGGCCCTGATCGGCGATCGGCACCGCGAAACAAGCCATGAACACCAGGGACACCACCAACAGCGGCCCCTCACCGGCCGCTTCCCACTCCACGACCCGCTCGTTGTCGGGGACCTCTCGGGTGGAGCGTCCCCCGGCTCCCGCTGCTCGCTGCCGCCTGTCGTTGCGCACACCGGCAAGCCTGCCTGCCCGGTTCACGAACGGGAGGCTCACACGCCCGGCTCGGCCCGGCATCTCGCCATTTGACCGAAAGACCTGGTGCGCCCCGCCCCGCCTGTGGTTCCCTGGGCCCATGACCGTACTCGTGACCCGTCGCCACGTCGACTACGTGCGTGTCACGACCACGGGTTGTCCCGTCACCGGCTGACGCGGCGCCGCGCGGCACAGACCCGCGCTTTCCTTCACCTCACGCACCACGCACCCCACGTACTCGTCGTACGCGGTCCCGTCCTGCCCGGACCCGGCCGCTGTCGGGCGGGAGCCGTCCGGTGCCTGGGCCCTGCTCCACGGTGAACCCCCCGCGCGCCGCCCTCGAAGGATCCCCGGCGCCCGGGCACAGGGTGCCGCGTCTTCCTTCCCGCATGGCAACGTCCCGCCTCCCCACCGTTCGTCCGCACCTCCGAGGAGACCCATGAGCCAGCCCATCGACGCCGTCACCGCAGGTCACACCCCCGAGAGCGAGCCCCCAGGCTCAGCGACGCCGGCCTGGTCCTTCGAGACCAAGCAGCTCCACGCCGGTTCCGCTCCCGATCCGACCACCGGCGCCCGCGCGGTCCCGATCTACCAGACCACCTCGTTCGTCTTCCGCGACACCCAGCACGCCTCCGACCTCTTCTCCCTCGCCGAACCCGGGAACATCTACACCCGCATCCACAACCCCACCCAAGACGCCCTCGAACAGCGCGTCGCCGCCCTCGAAGGCGGCGTCGCGGCCGTCGCCCTCGCCTCCGGGCAGGCCGCGGAGACCCTCGCGATCCTCAACCTGGCTTCGGCCGGCGACCACATCGTCTCCAGCGCCTCGCTCTACGGCGGCACGTACAACCTGTTCCGGCACACCCTGCCGAAGTTCGGCATCGACGTGTCGTTCGTCGACGACCCCGACGACCTCGGCGCCTGGCGCGCCGCCGTACGACCGCGGACCAAGGCCCTGTTCGCGGAGACCCTCGGCAACCCGCGCGGCAACGTCCTCGACGTCCGGGGCGTGGCCGACGTCGCGCACGCGGCGGGCCTGCCGCTCATCGTCGACAACACCGTGCCCACGCCGTACCTGCTGCGTCCCATCGAGCACGGCGCGGACGTCGTCGTCCACTCGGCCACCAAGTTCCTCGGCGGACACGGCACCACCCTCGGCGGCGTGGTCGTCGACGCGGGCACCTTCGACTTCGGCGCGCGCCCCGAGCGCTTCCCCGACTTCACCGAGCCCGACCCCAGCTACCACGGGCTGCGCTACTGGCCCGCCCTCGGACCGGGCGCGTACGCGGTCAAGCTGCGCGTGCAGCTGCTGCGCGACCTCGGCCCCGCCATCGCGCCGCACTCCGCCTTCCTGCTCCTGCAGGGCGTGGAGACGCTGAGCCTGCGGCTGGAGCGGCATTCCTCGAACGCCCAGGAGCTGGCGCAGTGGCTCGAACAGCGCGACGAGGTCTCGGTGGTGCACTACCCCGGCCTGCCGTCCAGCCGCTGGTACGAGGCGGCGCGCCGCTACCTGCCGCGCGGCTCCGGGGCCGTGCTCTCGTTCGAACTGCGGGGCGGTGTCGAGGCGGGCCGGCGGTTCGTGGACGGGCTGGAACTGTTCAGCCACCTCGCGAACATCGGCGACGTGCGCAGCCTCGTCATCCACCCCGCCTCCACCACCCACAGCCAGCTCGACGCGGAGCAGCTCGCCGCCACCGGCACCACCCCGGGGCTGGTGCGCCTGTCCGTCGGCATCGAGAACCTCGCCGACCTGAAGGCCGATCTGGAGGCCGGCTTCCGCGCCTCGAAGGAAGCGTCCTGAACCCCGCCACAGCGGCCCAGGACACCGCGGCTCTCCCTCCCGCCACCGGCGCGTGGCGGGAGGGGGCGCCGCCGGGCCGCCGCCAGTGGCACCGGCGGACGCACCCGCTGGCACTGGAGGCGGGCGGTGTGCTGCCGGGAGTGGGGCTGGCGTTCGAGACCTGGGGCCGGCCGGCGCCCGACCGTTCGAACGCGGTCCTCGTCCTGCACGCGCTGACCGGCGACAGCCACGTCGCGGGCGCCGCCGGGCCCGGTCACCCGACCTCCGGCTGGTGGGACGCGCTGGTCGGCCCGGGCCGGGCGCTCGACACCGACCGGTGGTTCGTGGTGGCGCCCAATGTCCTGGGCGGCTGCCAGGGAAGTACGGGGCCCGCCTCCACGGGCCCCGGCGGGCGCCCCTGGGGCGGCTCCTTCCCGCGCCTGACCCAACGCGACCAGGTGCGGGCCGAGATGGGACTCGCGGACGCGCTCGGCATCGGGCGCTGGGCCCTGGTGATCGGTGGATCCATGGGCGGGATGCGGGCGTTGGAATGGGCCGTCGGTGAACCCGGGCGCGTGGCCGCGCTGTTGCTGCTCGCCTGCCCTGCGGCGGCGAGCGCGGACCAGATCGCGTGGGCCACCGCTCAGGTCCACGCCATCCGGGCCGATCCCCACTGGCAGGGCGGCGACTACCACGATGCCGGGCCCGGGCAGGGGCCGCACACGGGGCTGGGCCTCGCGCGCCGCATCGCGCACATCACCTACCGGTCGGCCGGGGAACTGCAGACCCGCTTCGGCCACGAGGCCCAGGAGGGCGAGCAGCCCTGGCTCGGCGGCCGGTACCGCGTCGAGTCCTATCTCGACCACCAGGCCGTCAAGCTCCCCCGACGGTTCGACGCGGCCAGCTACGTCACCCTGGCCGAGGCCATGAACACCCACGACATCGGGCGGGGCCGCGCGGGCCGGCGGGCGGCCCTCGGCCGGGTACGGGCCCGTACGATGGTGGCCGGGGTGGACTCCGACCGCCTCTACCCCCTCGTACAGCAGGAGGAACTGGCGGACGGGATCCCGTCCGCGGACGGGGTCCGTGTCATCCGCTCCGCGTACGGGCACGACGGGTTCCTGTTGGAGACGGAGCAGGTCGGCGCACTGGTACGGGAACTCCTGGACGGCGCCCCGGATCCGCGCACCCGCCCCACGGACTGACGGGCCGAGCGGCCGGCGAGGCGTCCGGTCAGCCGGCGGGCCGTCCGGTCAGCCGCGGCAGATGCGTTCCACCAGGTCCTGCCAGGCCTGGGCCATGCGGTCCACGTGCCGGGTGGGATCTTCCTGCCCGGAAGCCGTCAGGTAGAGCAGGAAGGGGCCTTCGAGGGCGGCGGTGAGCTGCACGGCGAGCATGTCGAGGTCCGCGCCGTGGAGGTCCGCCTCCCCGAGCAGCACGCGGAGGTGCACCCGCGAGATGGTGCCCTCCCCGGCCGGTACCGGGCGGGATCCGTCCAGGGCGGCGCGGGCGATGGCGTAGTGCCTCAGCTGGAAGTCGATCCGGGCCCGGCCGTAGGCGACCAGCCGCTCGACCGGCCCTGCTCCCGGGCCCAGTGGCGGAGCGCCGGACAACACCTCTTCCTGGAGGGCGCGTTCGTCGTCGTCCAGCAGGCCCTGGAAGATGCCCGCCCGGCTGCCGAACCTCCGGAAGACCGTTCCCTTGCCCAGGCCCGAGCGCTCGGCAAGACCGTCCATCGTCAGCTTCTCCACGCCCTGTTCGGCGATCATCTCGCGGGCGGTGGACAGCAGCAGGAGCCGGTTGCGCACGGCGTCGGCGCGCTCGGGGCGGGGCGCTCCCACGGGCAGGAGGAATTGGTTCACGAGATCCACGCTACAACGGGAACTCTAAACGGGGTAAAGTCCGCTTATGCTGGTGTGCGGATGCACCATCACCATGCCGCCGGGATGAACATCCCGCTGACCTGCGGAGATACAGTCATGAGCTTGCTGCGCCTGGATTTCAGCCTCTTCCCCGACGCCTCGGCCGGCGCCGAGATCGCCAACCTGGTGGAAGCCGAGTGGACCGCCGCCCACCCCGGTGAGCCGGTCGTACGCCGGAACCCGGGCACCGACCCGCTTCCCGCCGACGCCTGGGCACTGGCCACCACCGCCGCCACCACCCCGGAACCCGACCACTCCCCCGCCCAGCGCGAGGCATTCGCCCTGGCAGGGACGCTGGCCGGGGAGCTGGCCGGCGCCGACGCCGTCCTGCTGGCCGTACCGCTGTACAACTTCGGGGTGTCCCAGCACTTCAAGACCTGGGTCGACCTGGTCATCACCGGAGCCGGCGGCCCCAACCCGATCCTGGAGGGAAAGCCCGCCGTACTGGTCACCGTACGAGGCGGCGGCTACGGCCCCGGCGCTCCCCGGGAGGGCTGGGACCACTCCACCGCCTTCCTCACGCGCATCATCGCCGACGTGTGGCAGGCCGATCTGACCGTCATCGAACGCGAGCTCACGCTCGCCGCCACCACCCCGGGCATGGAATCCCTCCGTGACCAGGCCGCCCGCAGTCACGCGGAGGCCCTGGCGGCGGCCCGCAAGACCAGCCTCACCCCGGCCGCCGGATAGCGGCATGCGGGTCGGGCCGCCGGCGGAGCACACCC
>NZ_JBHXKA010000024.1:0-80904 GCF_042722885.1 Streptomyces sp. NPDC058401 | reverse complement strand
TCGCCGGCTTCGTCTTTCCCTTGGGCTGGTGGTGATGTCACCCCTGCCCGGCTAGTCCTTGAGGACGTCCTTGGCCTTCTCCTTGGCCTGGCGGGCATCGCCCTTCATCTGCTCCGCGCGCCCCTCTGCGGTGAGGCGCTCGTTGCCGACGGTGCGGCCCATCGCTTCCTTGGCCTTGCCCTTGGCCTGTTCCTTCTTGGCCTTCATCTTCTGCTCACCCGACACGGTTCTCACTCCGATCGTTGGCGATCATCTGACGTGCCGCGTCTGTCCGCACAGCCGTCCGGTAAACCTGCCGGCTCCGCAGATCTGGAAACGGCTCGGCCACGAGAACGCCCCGGGGGCCCGGCCCGCACCGCTCAGGCCGGGTGTCCGGGGTCGATCGACCGGACGTCGGCGTATCTCAGCAGTCCGGGCACGTCCGGGAGGGCCGGGGAGACCTCGGTGGGCGCCAGGAGGAATCCCACGTGGTCACCCCCGTCGGTCCGTGTCTCGATCCGGCCGACGAACCACGCGGGCGCGCCGGCCAGCAACGGGACGCCGTCCGCGCTGGGCACCCAGTCGACCCGGGCGAACTTGTCCGTCCGGTCGCCCGTCTCACCACCGAACAGTTCCGCCAGCGACCGCTGGTCGCGGCCGAGCACGTGCACCGCGAGGTGCGAGGCCCGGCACGCGACGCGGAAGGTGTGGTTGAGCGTGGACAGCCACACCATGAAACGCGGCGGCCGGATCGAGCACTGCGAGGCGAAGCCGACGAGGCAGCCCGCCCGCTCGTCCGGGGCCCCGGCGCCGCCCCCCGAGCCGGGCGCGGCGGCCGTGACGAGGTACACGGGGCCGTCCAGGACGTCGGCGAACGCGTCCAGTTCCGTTTGCGTCACGACATCGTCTCCTTGCCGGGCGGGCGGCCCACCGTCCCGAGTGGAAGGGCGGGGAGCGGGTACCCGTGTGAGTGGAGGTCCTACCATGCCCACTACGGACTGGCTCCTGGCCACTGGAGAACGCGGCAACACCGCCACCCGGCTGGAGCACCGCCGGGCGGACGGGGCGGCCTGGTCCGAGGGCAACGACGCCCGGCCGCTCGTCCACGGAGCCACGTACTTCGCCGAGCTCCTCGCGCGGATCCGGGCGATGCGCGCGGGCGATCTGCTCCTGTTCACCGACTGGCGCGGCGATCCCGACGAGCGGCTCGGCGGACCGGGGACGGAGATCGCGGCCGTCCTGAGCGCGGCGGCCGGGAGCGGTGTCATCGTCAAGGGTCTGCTGTGGCGCTCCCACCTGGACGGCTTCCGGTTCAGCGAGGAGGAGAACCGTTCCCTCAGCGCGGACATCGAAGCGGCGGGCGGTGAGTGCCTGCTCGACCTGCGCGTGCGGCCCGGCGGCTCGCACCACCAGAAGATGGTGGTGCTGCGGCACCCCGGCCGTCCGGAGCTCGATGTCGCGTACGTCGGCGGGATCGACCTCTGCCACAACCGCAACGACGACGCCGACCACCACGGCGACCGCCAGTCGCTGCCCCTGGCGCCCCGGTACGGTCCGCACCCCCCGTGGCACGACGTCCAGGTCGCCCTGAGGGGGCCGGTCGTCGGCGACGTCGAAGCCGTCTTCCGCGAGCGCTGGGAGGATCCCGCGCCGCTCAGCCGCAGTCCGCTGATGCGCCTGCGCGAGCTGCTGGACCGGGAGGACACCCGTGCGGACGAACTGCCGCCGCAGGAGCCCGATCCCCCGCGGTGCGGCACGCACGCCGTCCAAGTGCTGCGCACCTATCCGAACCGTCTGCTGCGCGGCTATCCCTTCGCCCCCGACGGCGAGCGCAGCATCGCGCGGGGCTACCTCAAGGCGCTGCGGCGGGCCCGCACACTGATCTACCTGGAGGACCAGTACCTCTGGTCCCCGCGCGTCGTGGACTCCTTCGCCCGGGCCCTGCGCGCGCACCCGCGGCTGCGGCTGGTGGCCGTCATCCCGTCCGTTCCGGAACAGGACGGCCTGCTCACCGGGCCCATGAACCTGATCGGACGGATCACCGCCCTGGATGAGCTGCGCCGCGCCGGAGGAGACCGGGTCGCGGTGTACGGGCTGGAGAACCATGCCGGGACCCCTGTCTACGTACATGCCAAGGTCTGCGTGATCGACGACGTCTGGGCGGCCGTCGGCTCCGACAACGTCAACCTGCGCTCGTGGACGCACGATTCCGAGCTGAGCTGCGCCGTCCTCGACCTGGCCGACGATCCGAGGCGGCCGCGCGACCCGGGCGGACTGGGCGACGGAGCCCGCCCCTTCGCCCGGGAACTGCGCCTGGAGCTGATGCGCGAGCACCTCGACGCGGGCGGCGGCGACGGTCCGCACCCGGCGGAAGACGCCCTGTGCGATCCGTCGACCGCGTTCGACCGGTTCGGCGAAGCCGCCGCGGTACTGGACGCCTGGCACGCCGGCGGGCGCCGCGGCCCGCGTCCCCCGGGCCGCTTGCGCCGCTACGCCGCTCCGCGGCTGCCGACCTTCCGGCGTCTCCTCGCCACCCCGGTCCACCACGCCTGGGTCGACCCCGACGGCCGCCCCCTCGGCATGCGGCTCCGGGGCAGGTTCTGACACCCCGGGGCCACGACAACGGCCGCAACTTCGACGGTTCGGCCGCTCGTCATCGGGCAGACGCCGGGCATGACATTGGAGCATCCGGCAGAGAAGGGCAGATCGGGGCGGCTCGGCCGCTTCGAGAAACTGGCTGAGCTCGCGTCCAATTTCACGAGTTCGGCGCTCTTCTCCGTCCTGTGCGTCCTCCTCGTGGCAGCCTTCGTCGTGGTTCACCTCCTGCACCTGCCGATGGAATGGCAGCACCTCGCCGGGGACGCCATGGGCGCGGTGTCCCTGCTCCTGCTGGCCCTGCTCAAGAACTCCGAGCGCCGGGCCGAGCATGCGATCCAGCGCAAGCTGGACGCCATCGCCAACGCCCTGCTGGACCAGGCGGAGGGCTCGAAGGGCAAGGCTCACCGGGATCTGGAGGAGGCCATCGGGATCGAGGAGCAGGAGTAACCCGGACCAGGAGTGGTCCCGCGCACCCGGGTGATCGGCGGCATGCGGTGTGGCGGCACGGAACGTGTGGAACACATTCCGCCGACCGTTTCCCGTCGAAAGGCCACACCGTGCACTTCACCCTCCGCAAGGACCTCGGACTGCTTTCCCTGCGCCTCGCAGCAGGCGGGGTCCTGATGGCACACGGCACGCAGAAGCTCTTCGGCTGGTTCGGCGGGGGCGGCATCGAGGGCACGGCCCGGGCGATGGAGCACATGGGCTTCGCCCCGGGCAGGCGGAGCGCGATCGCCGCCGGGCTCGGCGAGGCGGGTGGCGGTGCCCTCCTCGCGCTGGGGCTCGCCACTCCCGCGGCGGGCGCCGCCGCGGCGGGCGCCATGGCAGGGGCCGTCGCGGTCCATGCTCCCGCCGGCTTCTTCGCCCAGGGAGGCGGCTTCGAGTACCCGGCACTGCTCGGCACCGTCGCCGCCTCGCTCGGCGTCACGGGGCCGGGGCGCATCTCCGTCGACCACGTCAGCGGGCACCGTCTCGACCGTCCCGCCGTCATCGCGGTGGCGTTCGCCCTCAGCGCGGTCGCGGCCACCGTCGTCGTCAGCCGGCGCATCGCCGCGACGGAGTCCGCGGCCGCAGCCGACGAGGACTGATCCGGCCCTGCCGTCGGGGACACGGCCGGTCCGCGGCAGGTGTGCGTCCCGCCCAGGAAGGGGCCGTGACGGGCCCAATCGAATCAAGGAGCGGAAACCCCTGTCTGACTCCGGCTCCGGATGGCAGGCTCTAGTCCTCGAAGCACGTCCTGGGGGGGATCACGTGATGGAGCCGGGTACGGGCATGGGCCTGCGGGGCCGCAGCGGCATCCTGTCGCTGGTCGACTCCTGTCTGAAGGAGAGCCCTGCCGCCGAACGGCCCCTGACCATGCTCCTCGGCCCGGCCGGCAGCGGGGCCAGTGAGGCGCACAGCGCGCTCATGGAGCGCTTCGGGCCCGACTATCCGTTCGCCTTCGTCAACTTCGGCGGGGCGCAGTCCCTGTTGCCGCGCTACGCCCTCGGGCTCCTGGCCCGCCAGCTCGAACGCAAGCTGCCCCGCTACGGCCGCTCCCACTTCCCGCTGCTCAGCCTCGGCCTGCTCGCCTCCGACCAGGAGCTGCGCATGCGCAACCTCGCGGAGGGCCGGCGTGCGGTACAGCGCCAGCTCGACCGTTTCCAGGAGGAGAACGAGGCCCGGCACGGGGACTATCTGGCGGCCTTCTTCGAGGTGGGCATGGGCGCGGTCGGCATGCCCGAGGGCGCCTCCAGCGCCGCGCTCGCCCTCTTCCAGGACGCCCTGCGGCGCGGGCGCCGCACCGTGCCCGGTCTGCTCGCCGGGAAGCTGGGCAGCAGGCTCACGACCGGGGCCCACTGGTACGGACGCCACCCCATGACCCGCAGCGCGGACCCCATGGAAGCTCTCGTGGAGCTCAACCTGTGGCGCCACGAGGGCGACGAGAACGAGCAGGAGCGGCTCGACCTCGTCCTCTTCTCGGCCTTCCTCGAGGACCTCCGGCGCAACACGGCCCGCAACTTCATGCCCCGCTCCTACCTGCTCCTCCTGGACAACGCCCACACCGAGTACGGGCGGCACTTCCTCGACCTGTTACTGCGCTCCCGGCACGACCAGACCGTCGTGGCCGGGCACGCCAGCGATCCGCTGACCGTCGTCGCCAGCTCCAACCGGTGGCTGCCCCGCTGGGGTCCGGCCACCGGGGATTCCTGGCCCTGGCAGCTGCGCGGACCCGACCGGGCCTCCCTCGCCGACTGGCACGCCCACCGGCCGCCCCGCGACAGCGAGGACAGCTGGTGGTACCCGCTGCGCCTGCGCGACCTCAACCTGGACGAGGTGCGGATCCGGATAGAGCTCCAGCTCGGCGGGAACAGTGACCTGGCCCCGCTGACCCGCCTCACCCCCTTCGTGCACCGGCTCACCGGCGGCCTGCCGCGCGCCGTGCACCAGGTGCTCGACGTGCTGCGCCAGTCCGGGTCGCTCCCCGACTCCGGCCCGCAGCAGGACCGTTGGCTGCGCACCCTGCCCGACCGGCCGCTGCGCACCGGGGAGCACTCCGCCACGCTCGCCGACACCGCCCTGGGCCATCTGCTGCGCGATTTCGACGGGACCCAGCGTGCGGCCCTGGCCGAATGCGCCGCCGCCCGGGACTTCTCCGTGGCCGCGCGGCTGCTCAGCCCCGACGATTCCCTGTTCGGCGACGTCCGGGCGCGCTGGCTGCTGACCGGGCCCGTCGCCATGGTCCCCGTACTCCACCCGTGGCTGCGCCGGCTGCTCCTGTGGCAGCTGGCCGCGCGGCCCGACGGGTGGGACGCCGCGCACGAGCTCCTCGCGGAGTACTACCGCGGCGAGGGCAAGCCGGTGCAGGAGATGTACCACCAGCTCGCCCGTGGGCGGACCGAGGAGGTCACCGCCCATCTGACCCGGCGCTTCACCGCCGTGCCGGCCGCGCAGTGGATCTCCGAGTTCGATGCGGTCACCACCGCTCCGAACCGGCTCCCGGCAGGCAGCGGTCCCCTGGAACTCCTCTCCGGGCTCGTCCCGCGCCGGCCCGGGCGCGTGATGGACACCGAGTCCGTGATCCACACCCTGGTGACCACCCGCTGGGTGTGGAGCGATCCGCTCGCCGACCCCGCCATGCGGCTGGGGAACCTGATCGCCGACGGCTACACCCAGCTGTCCCAACTGCGGAGGAACGACATCGTGGCCCTGTTCAACGAGGCCGAACGGTACCGGCATTGGCGTGATCCCCAGACCGCGGGCTGGGAGGGCTGAGCGCGTGCCCAGACTCGAATGGCCGCTGCACGTCGTACGCCGCGTCGCGCTGGCCACCGCGGCGGCCGTCACCCTCGTGGCGGCGCTCTGGCTGGGCGTGGGCTGGCTCCAGGAGCGCCAGGCCAGATGCGCCGACGGGGTCGTCGAGCTGGGGCCGGACGACGAGTGCGTGGGAGTGAGCGACGGCTCCTACGTCTTCGCGCCGCACCTCGACGCCGTCAGCGCGAAGATCGAGGAGGAGAACCGGCGGGTCCTCGCCAACGCGGCCAAGGAGCCGTACGTCAGCGTCGCCTACTTCACCTCGTTCACCACCACCGCTTCCGACAGCAACTCCGCCGAGGGGGTCCGGCACGAGCTCCAGGGCGCCTACCTCGCCCAGTACCGGCACAACCAGGGCGACTTGGCCGCCACGCCCAAGATCCGGCTGCTGATAGCCAATCCGGGCAGCAAGTCCACGCAGTGGAAGCACACCGTCGACGAACTGATCGCCCGCAAGGACTCCCCGGACCGGCTCGTCGCGGTGGCCGGCCTCGGTCCCAGCACCAACGAGAACCTGTCGGCGATACGGCGGTTGTCGGAGAACGGGATCGCCATGGTCGGCGCCACGATGACCGCCTCGACCATCCAGGACATCAACGGCTTCGTCCGGATCGCCCCGACCAACGAGGACGAGGCGTTCGCGGGCGCCGCCTACCTCAAGCGGCGCGGGGTCACCACCGGCGTCGTCATCCAGGACGTGGCGGAGGGAGACCTCTACTCCGCCACCCTCGGGAGCGCCTTCACCAAGGCGTTCCAGGACGGTGCGCACAAGCTCGTCGCCGAGCGCATGACCTACGACTCCTCCGTCAGCAGCGCCTGGCAGAACGAACTGCGCTACATGCCCGGCCAGTTGTGTCAGCAGCGTCCGCAACTCGTCTATTTCGCCGGCCGCGGACTGCACCTCACCCGGTTCCTCGACGCGCTCGCCAACCGCAGCTGCACCGACCAGCAGTTCACCGTGTTCACCGGGGACGACACGACCAACCTGAGCCCCGCACAGCTCGCCCGCGCAGCCGAGACGGGCATCGAGGTGCTGTACACCGGCCTCGCCCATCCCGACATGTACCGGGCGGCGCCGCAGGCGGTGTCCGCGCCCTCGGCGAAGAACTTCCAGCCGGGCGGGATCCTGGAGCAGTGGTTCCCGAACGACCCGCGCGAGGACGGCGGGGCCCTGATGGGCCACGACGCGGTCCTCGCGGCGGCCCACGGCATCCAGATGGCCGCGCGCTGGCAGGGCCAGGTCGTCGGCGACGCCGTGGCGCGGATGTTCCACCAGATGGACGGCACCCAGCAGGTGGCCGGGGCCAGCGGGTTCATCTCCTTCCAGAACAACGGCAATCCGCGCAACAAGGCCGTCCCCGTCCTGCGCCTCAACGCCAAGGGGCAGGTGGAATTCGTAGAGGTCTCCGCCGCGGAGGGCAAACCACCACAGGCACAATGACGCGCGGCGCGCAGCGCTGACACGGGGCACCCTCCCCCGGACCCGGCAGGGCCGGGACCCCTACCGGCGGGTTGCGGTGCTGCGTAGACTCCACCCGCATGAGTTCGGGGATGGGCGCATCGGTGCTGGTCGGACGGGATGCGGAGATTCGGGCGATGCGTTCCGCGCTGGCCCGGCCGCCCGCCGTGGTACTGATCGAGGGCGAGGCCGGGATCGGCAAGACGCGGCTCGTGCGCGAGGTGCTCGCGCGGCGGCCGGACCGCGGTGCGCGGGTGCTGTCCGGGAGCTGTCCGCCGCTGCGGGAGCCGTTCCCGTACGGTCCGCTCTTCGACGTGCTGCGCACCCTCGCGCACGCCGTCCCGGCGGGGCTCAGCCCGGTGTGCGGGGCGCTGCGCCCGTACCTGCCCGAGCTCGCCGAGCGGCTGCCCCCGCCCTGTGAGCCGTTGCACGACCCGGCGGCCGCCACGCACCGGATCTTCCGGGCGGTGGGTGCGCTGCTGGCCGCGGTGTGCCCGGCCGTGCTCGTCGTGGAGGACCTGCACTGGGCCGACGACGGCACCCGGGACCTGATCCGCTTCCTGATCGAGGATCCGCCGCCGGGCCTCGCCGTGGTCCTGACGTACCGTCGGGAGGACCTGCCCGCCCCGGGGTTGCCGCTGGGGCGGGCCTACCGGCGGGCGCCCGGCCGCGAGTCCCTCCTGATGCGGCTGGAGGCTTTGGACGCGGGCGAGGTGCGCACCCTGGCGGCCGCGCTCACCGGCGGGCCCGTATCGGCGCGGCTGGCGGGCGAGTTGCACGCGAGGACGGCCGGGATCCCCTTCGTGCTGGAGGAGTTCGTCCGCGGGCCGGGCGCTCCCGCGGCCGTGCCCGCCCTGCTCCAGGAGGCGATGTCCGACCGGACCGCCGGGCTGGACGCGCCCGCCCTGGCCGTCGTGCACGCGGCCGCGGTGCTGCGCGATCCGGCGCAGGAGGCCCTGGTCACCGCCGTGGCGGGGCTCGGCGAGGAGGCCGGGGCCGAGGCGGTGGGGGCCGCGCTGCGGGCCGGGGTGCTCCACGACTGGGGCGAGGACCGGTACGGGTTCCGGCACGGGCTGGCCCAGCAGGCCGTGCACGAGGCCCTGTTGGGCCCCGAGCGGCGGCGCCTGCACCTGCGGGCCGTCACCGCGCTGGCGGCGCTGCCCGCGCCGCCGCTCGTCCGGCTCGCCTACCACGCCCGGCAGGCCGGGGCCGTGCGGGAGTGGCGCCGGTACGCGGAGGACGCCGCCGAGCACGCCCGGGAGATCGGGGACACGGCGCTCGCCGTGGAACTCCTCGAAGGGCTCCTCGACGACCCCGCGCTGCCCGCCGGGGACTGTGCCCGCCTCGCCCTGCGGCTGAGCCGCGCGGCCACGATCGGGCTCACCCACCGGCGCACGGCGCGGCTGCTGCGCCGGGTCGTCGACGAGGGCTCGGCGCTGCCCGACGCGGTGCGCGGGGACATCCGGCTGAACCTGGGGCTGCTGCTGAACAACCAGGCCGGCGACCACCGCCAGGGCCGGCTGGACACCGCCCGCGCCGTCGCCGAGCTCCACGAGCGGCCGGCCCGCGCCGCCCGGGGCATGGCCGGGCTCGCGATGCCGACCTGGGGCGGGGAACCGTACCCGGTCTACCTGGAGTGGATCGCCCGGGCCGAGCGGATCGCCGCCTCGCACGGGGACGAGGCCCTGCGCCTCGCGGTGCGCGGCAACCACCTCGTCCTGCGGATGAGCCTCGGCGAGGAGGCGGTCCGGGGCGAGGCCGAGGCCCTGCTGGCCGCCGGTGCATCGGACCGGGCGGGGCGGCTGGAGCTCGCGCGGATGTGCGGGAACCTCGCGGACTCCGCGGCCTGGCTGGGCAAGGACCCGGAGGCCGAGCTGTTCCGGCGGGAGGGCGAGCGGATGGCAGCCGCGTGCGGAGCCCCGTACCTGCGCGGGATCATCGACGCGACGGTGCTGCGCCTGGAGTGGAGCCAGGGGCGCTGGGAAGGGCTCGGCGAGCGGGCCCGGCAGGTGTGGGAGGCGGCTCAGGGCGCTTCGGGGATCGAGTCGGAGGCGCGCCTCGTGCTGGGGCTCCTCGGCGCCGCGCACGGGGAGTGGGAGGAGGCCGGGGAGCACCTCGCGGCGGCCGCCCTGGGCGATTCGGAGAACGCCGCCTCGCCCGTCCTGGCGGCCGCGGGCGCCGCGGCGGTACGCATCCACCTGGCGCGGGGCCGGGCCGCCGCGGCCTGCGCCGAGGCCGACCGGGGCCTCGCGCTGGTCCGGCACAAGGGGCTCTGGGGGTGGGCCGCTGACCTGGCGGCGGCCGGAGCGGACGCGTACGTGCGGGCGGGCCGGGCGGCCGACGCGGGGGCGCTGACCGGTGAGTACGCCGAGGCCATCGCCGGGCGGGACCATCCCCTGGCGCTGGCGGCGCTGCCCCTGTGCCGGGCGGCCGTGGCCCGGTCCGCGGGACGGCCGCAGGAGGCCTCGGCGCACTACCGCCGGGCGGCGGACGCCTTCACCGCGCTGCGCCGGCCGCACAGTGCGGCCCAGGCCGTGCAGGCGGCTCTGGAATGCGTCCCGGACGCAGGTGAACTGGCGCTCGTGGCGGTCGAGTTCGAACGGATCGGGGCCGCTTGGGAGGCTGCCCGGTGCCGGCGGGCGCTGCGCGGGAGCGGGCACGCGACGGCGCCCCGGCGCGGCCGGGGCGGGTACGGCGAGGGGCTGTCGCCGCGGGAGGCGGACGTGGCCCGGCTGGTGGCCTCGGGCCGGACCAACCGGGAGATCGCCGAGCTGCTGTTCCTCTCGCCGCGCACGGTGGAGCAGCACGTGGCGAAGGTGCTGCGGAAGCTGAAGGTCAGCAGCCGTACGGAGGTACGTACTCCGTAGCGGGCGGGACCCGCGCGGCGGCGGCGAATAGGTACTCCTACGGATCCGGATACGGATTGCCGTGCTCCCCCGGGTGTCACGAGGGTGATCCCCGTGCCCCGGCCCCCACGCCGGGGCGTCCAGGAACCCGATCAGTAGGAGCAGTTGGATGCGTGCACAGCGTGCGGCAAGAAGCACCCGGCTCGGGGCCATATGTCTCGGTGCCGCCACCGCGACCGTCCTCGGCCTGTTCGGCGCGGTCACCCAGGCCCATGCCGGACCCGCGGAGGGCCGGGTCCTCGGCGAGGGCGGGGCGGACACGGTGAGCGGCCGGTACCTCGTGGTCCTCGACGGCGCTCCCTCCCTGCGCGCCGCCGCCACGGCCGAGACGGCCGGGGAGGCGAAGACGCTGACGGACCGCCACGGAGGGGCGGTCCGTCAGCTCTACACCGCCGCCCTCAAGGGGTTCTCCGTGAAGGCGACCCCGGAGCAGGCGCGCCGGCTGGCGGCCGCGCCGGGCGTGCGCTACGTCCAGGCCGACACCGTCTTCCACGTCTCCGGGACCCAGCCGAACCCGCCCTCCTGGGGCATCGACCGCGTCGACGGGGCGAAGGACAGCTCCTACGCCTACCCGAACGACGGCAGCGGGGTGACCGCGTACATCGCGGACACCGGCCTGTACCGGCAGCACGCGGACTTCGGTTCCCGCGCCTCCTCGGGCTACGACTTCATCGACAACGACGCGGACTCCGCCGACTGCCACGGTCACGGCACGCACGTGTCGGGGACCGTGGGCGGTACCTCGTACGGCGTCGCGAAGAACGTCAAGCTGGTCGGGGTGCGCGTGCTCGACTGCCAGGGTTCCGGTTCCACGGAGCAGATCGCGGCCGGGATGGACTGGATCGCGAGGAACGCGAAGAAGCCGGCCGTCGTCAACATGTCGCTGGGCGGCAGCGCCGACCGTGCGCTCGACGACGCCGTGGCCGGGGTCATCAGCGCGGGCATCCCGGTGGCCGTCGCGGCGGGCAACGACAGCAAGGACGCGTGCAACACCAGCCCGGCGCGCCTGCCCGCGGCCATCACCCTCGGTTCGACGGACAGCAACGACGCCCGTTCCAGCTTCTCCAACTACGGTTCCTGTCTTGACCTGTTCGCTCCCGGCGGCTCCATCGTCTCCACCAAGATGGGCGGGGGCACGCAGACGATGAGCGGCACCTCGATGGCCACTCCGCACACGGCGGGAGCGGCGGCGCTCTACCTTTCGGCGCACCCCGACGCCACTCCGCAGCAGGTGCGCGACGCGCTGGTGGACAACGCGCAGTCGGGTGTGGTGACCGGGGCCGGTTCGGGCTCCCCCAACAAGTTCCTGAACGTGACGAAGCTCGGCGCTCCCACCCAGCCCGGTGAGCCGGTCGCGGAGTTCACGGCCCAGTGCTCGACGTCGGCCGCTTCCTGCGCCTTCGACGCCTCGGCGTCCAAGGACCCGGACGGCTCGATCGCCTCGTACGCCTGGGAGTTCGGCGACGGCGCGAAGGGCGAGGGCGCCAAGCCCTCGCACGAGTACTCCGCCGCCGGGACCTACTCGGTGAAGCTGACCGTCACCGACAACTCGGGCCGCACCGCGACCGTCACCAAGCCCGTCACCGCGGGGACCACGCAGCCTCCGGCGGGCACCCCGCCGACTGCCGCGTTCTCGGTGTCCTGCTGGTACCAGGACTGCTCCTTCGATGCCTCGGCCTCCAAGGACTCCGACGGCTCGATCGCCTCGTACAAGTGGAAGTTCGGCGACTCCGCCACGGGCACCGGCGCCACGGCCGCGCACCGCTACCCGGCCGGGCAGCGCAGCTACACCGCCGAGCTGACGGTGACCGACAACTCCGGTCTGACGGGGACCGCTTCGCGCCGCATCGACTGCTACGGCTTCGGCACCGGCCAGTCACTCTGCTTCGCCTCCTGATCCCCACCGCCCGCCCGTCGGCCCGGCCCTCCCCCTCCCCGGGGAGGGCCGGGTGCGTTGCGTGGGTCAGAGCACCGCGCAGAGGGCTTGCCGCGCGGCCGTGTTGAGGATCGGCCGGCCGGGCGCGCGCTGGAACCGATCGGGCTGCCGGAGGCGTAGACGCCAAAAGTGAACTCGACTAGCGTTTTCGCGCATGGACCCGGAGCGCACCCCAGGGCTCGGCAACATCCGGACACAGCAGGGCCGTTACGCGAAAGGGGTCGTGCGCAGCTGCCCTGCCCGGACCCGGTCCCGCCGATGGCCGCCACCCTGCGCCGAAGCGGGGACGTCGCCGGTCTGGTGCGCCTGTACGTGAGCATGGCGGCCGCGTCCGGCTTCCCCGGGCACCCGGCGCGCGAGTTCTTCGAGGTCCGCAACGGAGACGTCCTCCTCGCCCTGCGCGAGGGTCTCTCCGCACTCCAGCGCGAGGGGCGCATGGCAGGCCAGAGCCTCCATCCGGCGGCGCCGCACGGCAGCCGCGTACGCAGAGGAGTTCCTCCTTGTCGCACGGACAGAGCCACCGCCTCCCCGGCAGGCCGGCCCGCTGGGCGGCCGTCGCGGCGCTCGCCGCGGCCCTGACGCTGTCGGGCTGCACCCGCGGCGGTGCGGAGCCGGGCCCGGAGGGGCGGACGGCGTCCGCGCCGGTGCCCGAGGGCGACGCGTTCTACGACCCGCCGAGCCCGCTGCCCCCGGGCAAGCCGGGCACGGTGATCCGCCAACGCCCCTACACCCCGCCGGAGGCGGCGCTGACACTGCCCTCGCACACCTTCCTGGTGATGTACCTGAGCACCGGGACGGACGGCAGGCCGGTGGCCGCGAGCGGGCTGGTGACCGTACCGGACGGGCCCGCACCCGCCGGCGGCCGGCCCGTCGCCGCCGTGGACCACGGCACCATGGGCATCGGTTCGGCGTGCGCCCCGTCCCGCATCCCGGCCTTCGCCGGTCTGCAGGACGCCAGTCCGGTCGGAAAGCTGCTCGCGCGCGGGTTCGTCGTCGTACAGCCCGACTACATCGGCCTCGGCGTGACCGGGATCAGACACCCGTACCTCAACGGCCGGTCCGCCGCGTACGCCACCCTCGACATGGTCCGCGCCGCCCGCGCCATCGACCCGGGGGCGACCGCGACCACGCTCGTCTACGGCGGATCGCAGGGCGGCCACGCCGCGCTGTGGAGCGCGCACCACGCCGCCTCGTACGCCCCCGACATCGACCTCAAGGGCGTGGTCGCCAACGCCCCGGCGGTCGGGTTCGAGTGGATGCCCGCCCTGTTCGCCCAGCAGGACGCGATGGCCACCGGCTACACCGGGATCCTGCTGCTGCTCATCGACGGGGCCGCCGCGGCCGACCCCGCGGTCAAACCCGCCGAGCTGCTCACCCCCGCGGGCCTGGCCGCCGCGGAGCGCATCTGGACACTGCCCTGCATGGGCGCCGACCCCGACCTCCCGGCCGCCGCGGACATCCTGCGGCCCGGCGCCGATCTGGCACCGCTCGACGCCGCCCTCAAGGCGAGCGCCACCGGCGAGGTCGCCGTCAAGGTCCCGGTGCTGTTGCCCCAGGGCGGGAACGACGTGCTGAGCAACCTCAACCAGACCCTGGCCCGGGAACTCTGCGACAAGGGCACCGACCTGGAATTCAAGTACTACGCCGACGAGGGCCACACCATCGGCGACGCCCCGCTGGACGATGCGGTCGCCTGGATGGAAGCCCGGCGCACCGGCACCCCGACGACGGCGGGCTGCCGGTTCTGAGCGGACCCGTCCGGCAAACGGGTGACTTACCGCCACGTGTGCCGCTCGCAGCCGTTGCCAGGGCGAAAGACCAGACGGGTACCGCCCGCTCCAACGAAGGATGACCAGGCACATGCTGAAGAAGATGATGATCACCGCTGTCACCACCGCTGCCGCGATCGGCGCCGGCGGCGCCATGGCAGCTCCGGCCATGGCCATCGGCAATGACAACGGGATCAACACCGTCAACGGCAATGGTGCCGTGCAGGCGTACGGCAACCAGAAGACGCACGGCGAGAAGAGCCCGCAGCTCTCCGTGATCCAGGGCACGGCGAACAAGCCGTGCATCGGCCTGCCGGTCAAGGTCAACGCGCAGTCGCTCGTCGCCATCCTGGCGAACGTGGGCGTCCAGGACGTCAACGTCCTGTCCAACCCGCAGAACCAGCAGTGCACCGAGAACTCCACCCAGGCCAAGGGCGACGAGCCGCTCTCGCACATCGCGGACAACATCCCGGTCCTGTCGGGCAACCTGTCCGCCGGAAGCTGACGCCCGCCCCGCACACCGGCCGTCCCGCACACCGCTCGCCCCGCACACCGGCCGTCCCGGCCGTCCGCACGAGTGCCCCGCCGCCGAGGTCCCCGGCCGCGGGGCTCCGTGCTGGATCAGGCGCCCGGCGCCATGTCGTAGGTGACCCACATCGTACGAGTGGCCACTTGGTCGTACTTGGCCCGGGCGCGGTGGTTGTCGTCGGCCGTGATCCAGCGGACCACGCTCCAGCCGCGCTCGGCGGCGATCTCCCGCAGGGCCGCCAGCAGGTGATCGGCGGCGCCGGACCCGCGGTGGGCGGGGTCGACGAACAGATCGTCCAGGTACCCGCCGGTGGTGGCCGACAGGGGACGGGCGAAGGGGCGGTAGTGCGCCAGGCCGATCAGCCGGCCGTCCCCGTCCTCGGCGACGAGGGCGTTCACTTCGTGGGCGGGGTCGTTCACCCACGCCCACACGCGTGCGGCGGCCTCCTCGGTCTGCTCGACCCGGTAGAAGTCCGCGTAGCCGCGGTACAGGGCACGCCACTGCGGGAAGTCCGCGTCGCGGACCTCCCGGACGGTGATGGTGGTCGGCATGATGCGCACTTTCGTCGTCGGGAAGGTCTTATCGGGTCTTATCGGGTCTTATCGGGAAGCTCTCAGACGAAGGATCATGCCCGCTCCGCCCGGTCCCCGGCACCGCCGGAATGTCGAATCCCCCGCCCGGCCGGTGCCGCGGTGTCCACCTCCGCACGGCAGCCCCGTCGGCGGTTCAGGAGCCACCAGGCGGTCACCAGGTCCTCGGTGCGCCGCAGGTCCAGCTCGGTGAGCTGCTGGAAGCGGTTCACCCGGTAGCGGACGGTGTTCGGGTGCACGGCGAGCAGCCGGGCGACTTCGCGGACGTTCTGGTCGCAGGCGAGGTACGCCCGCGCGGTCTCCTCGATGTCGGTGCTTGACCGGCCCGTGGCCTCGAGCGCGGTCAGGTGGCGTGCGGCGAGGCCTTCGGCGGTGGGGGCGCCGCAGAGCACGAGCGGCCGCGGGCCGAGGTCGGCGAGGCGCACCACGCCCGACATGGCGAACCGCAGGGCGGTCTCCAGCGCCAGGGCCGCCTCCTCGAAGCCGGCGTCGAGCCGGTCGAGGGGAAGGGGCGGGCCGACGGCCACCAGGTGGCCGTCGACGGATTCCGGCGCCCTCGGCACGATGAAACCGAGGTCCGGGCCGACTTGGGCGAGCAGCAGGCGGTCCGCGGGGACGCGGACCGCCGAGGCGACGGCGCGCCGGACGGCATCGACGTCGCCGGCGGACCGGGCGCGCGCCGCCAGCGCCACGTGGCGGGCCTGGGGGGCGAGTCCGTAGAGGTGCGCGTCCCGGTTGATCCGCTCCGCCGGGAAGCCGCCGCCGAGCACGCCGGCGGCGAAGGCCGAGCGGCGTTCGGCGTCGAAGTGGGCCCGCTCCACGGCGAGATCGTGCTGGACCCGGGCGAACACCGCGGACGCCTCGTTGGAGAACTCCCAGGTGCTGTCGTGCACCGCGAGCAAGAGGTCTGCGGGCAGGGCCACCTCGGCCGCGACCTCGTCCAGCAGGGCGAGCATCTCCCGCGAACCCAGCTGGTAGCCGATGGCGAGCACATCGAGCGGGATCCCGCGGGCGGCCCGCTCGACGGCGTACTCCCCGAGGATCTCGCGCAGCGCCGCGTCGGGTATCCGCAGCGAGGTCAGCTCCGAGACGAGGATGTCCATGAACCTCCGGGCGGACGCTCTGATGTCCTCGTCCGAGAGGATCGCGTAGCCGGGGACATGGCTGCGGACCGATGCCAGGAAACGTTCGGCGAAGACCTCGTGCAGCTTGCCCAGGCGGGTGACGGCGGCGGCCACGGCCGCGCGCGTCGCCTCGTCGAGGGCGGCGAGGTCCGGCATCCGCCGTCGTACCGGCCAGGCCGTGGGTGTCTCGGGCTCCATGCCGGCAGGCTATCCGCGGATGTTGTTCCGGGGAACAATCTTGCCGCTCCGATGCTGGTCGGCGTTCCGTAGCCCGCCGGAATTACCGGGGCGACACTGTGGCGGAGCTCGTGGCGGCCTTGTTCCCGCTGCCAAACCGGGCGCTCTTCACCGTCGAAGGGACCTCTCCTGTGGCACGCTCCCTCACCCGGCCCGAGTCCTCGGACCATCCGACCGCAGCGCCTTCCCCGGCGGGTTACGTGCTGGGGCTCCTCTTCGTGGGCAACCTGCTCAACTTCTACGACCGGGCCCTGCCCTCGGTCGTACTGGAGCCGATCAAGGAGGAGTTCGGGCTCGACGACACCCAGGTCGGCATTCTGGCTTCGGCGTTCGTCCTCGTGGCCGCGCTCGCGGGGGTCCCGCTGGGGCGGCTGGCCGACCGTGTTCCCCGTGCGGCCGTCGCGGGCTGGGGGCTGTTCGTGTGGAGCGCCTTCACCGCGGCCGGCGGAGTACTGACCAGCTTCTGGGGCTTCTTCGGCTCCCGGGTCGGCGTCGGCGTGGGCGAGTCCAGCTACGCGCCCGCCACCGGCTCCCTGCTGTCGGACCTCTATCCGAGCGAGCGCCGGTCCCGGGCCCACTCGCTGTTCATGCTCGGCTTCCCGATCGGCACCCTGCTCGCCTTCCTCACGGCCGGCGGGCTCGCCGTCGCCTTCGACAGCTGGCGGGCGCCGTTCCTCATCGCGGCGGTACCCGGCTTCGCCGTCGCCCTCCTCGTGCTGCGCATCCGCGAGCCCGGGCGGGGCGCGGCCGAGCCGGGTGCCGCCGACCGGGCGGCCGACGACCGGGTAGCCGCCGACCCGGCCCGCTCCCGGGACTCCGTCTCCGACGGACAGCGGGGCAGTTCGCTGCGGGCGCTGCTGAAGGTGCGCTCGATGTACGGGATGCTCCTCGCGTTCGCCGGGTACAACTTCGCGGCGTACGCGATCGGCACCTTCCTCACTCCCGTCCTCCAGCGCTACCACGGTCTCTCCCTCGTCGGCGCCGGCCTCGTGGGCGGCATCGTCGTGGGCGTGACCGGGCTCCTCGGCCTGCTCGCCGGAGGGCGGCTCCTCGACCGGGCGGCCCGCAGATCGCCCGAGGCGCGGGTTCGGGTGGCGGCCTTCTGCCTCCTCGGCGCCGCGGTGTTCTCCCTCGCCGGACTCACCGCGGGCCAGGGGGCGTTGTGGCAGCTCGTGGTGTTCCTGAGCCTGGGATACCTGCTCGGCATCGTGTACCTCGCGGCGGCCGTGCCCGTGGTCTCCGACGTCATCCGGCCCGAGCAGCGCTCCGGCGCCCTGGGCCTGCTGTTCGCCGTCGGCTACCTGCTCGGAGGGGCGGGCGGACCCGTACTGGTCGGCATGCTCTCCGACGCGCTGGCCGGGGGTGCGCAGTCCGCGTCCGAGGCGTCGGCCCAGGGCCTGCGGACCGCCTTGATGATCACGGTTCCGCTCGCGTTCGGGGTCGCGGCCGTCGGCATGTTCCTCGCGTCGCGTTCCGTCCGGGGCGACCGCGAGGCGATGCTCGCGGTCGCGACCACGCCCTGATCCCCGGCCCCTCGCACAGGTACCGGCAGCACCCCACAGACACACCTCACGCAGAAGGGACGACCTCCGTGATCCAGCACGTCCGGGTCCTCATCGTCGGCAGCGGCTTCTCCGGAATCGGACTCGGGCGGGCCCTGCTCGCGGCACGGTTCTCCGACTTCCTCATCTTCGAACGGGCCCACGAGCCCGGGGGCGTCTGGCAGTCCAACACCTACCCCGGCTGCCGCTGCGACGTACCCTCCCACCTGTACTCGTTCTCCTTCGCGCCCAATCCGGACTGGACCTCGACGTACTCCCCCCAGCCGGAGATCCGCGACTACCTCGGGCGCTGCCTCGACCGGTTCGGGCTGCGCCCGCACCTGCGCAGCGGCATCGAGGTGCAGGAGGCGCGGTGGGACGAGCAGGACCAGCTCTGGCACGTGGAGACCAGCGACGGCCCGTGGACGGCAGGGGTCCTCGTGAGCGCGGTGGGCCCGCTGACGGAACCGAAGCTCCCCGACGTACCGGGCATCGACCGGTTCCGCGGCACGATCATGCACTCGGCGCGGTGGGACCACGCCCACGACCTCGCCGGTGAACGCGTGGCGTCGATCGGCACGGGCGCCTCGGCCGTCCAGTACGTCCCCGCGATAGCCGATCGGGTCGGGAAGCTGTACGTGTTCCAGCGCAGCGCCCCCTGGATCACCCCGCACGACAACCGGCCGATCACCGGGGCGGAGCGCGAACGGTTCCGGGCCCGGCCCCGGCGTCAGCGGGCCGAGCGCACCAAGGCGTACGTGGCCAAGGAGCTGCTGGTGCTCGGCTTCGCCAAACGTCCCCGGCTGATGCGCCTGATCGAGGGCCTGGCACGCAAACACCTGGCGCGGCAGGTCCCGGACGCGGCCCTGCGGCGGGCCCTGACCCCCGATTTCACCCTGGGGTGCAAACGCATCGTGCCGTCCAACACCTGGTATCCCGCGCTGCAGAAGGAGAACGTCGAGCTCGTTCCCCGGGCGCTGCGGGAGGTCCGCGAGCACAGCGTGATCGACGCGGACGGGGTGGAGAGGGAGGTGGACACCATCATCTTCGGCACCGGCTTCCACGTCACCGACATCCCCTTCGCGCAGAAGGTGCGCGGCCGGGACGGCGGGCTGCTGAGCGAGGTCTGGGCGGGTTCTCCGCGCGCGTACCTGGGCGTGTCCGTCCCCGGCTTCCCGAACTTCTTCATGTTCCTCGGACCCAACTCCGGGCTGGGCCACAGCTCCATGGTCTACATGATCGAGGCCCAGGCGGAGCACGTGAAGAACGCCGTCCGTGCGCTCGACGTGTCCGGGGCGACGTCCATCGAGGTGGACCGGCGGACCCACGACACCTACAACGCCGACCTCGACCGGAAGCTGGCGAAGTCGGTGTGGGAGCTCGGCGGCTGCCGGAGCTTCTACCGGGACGCGAACGGGCGCAATGCCACCATCTATCCCGACTGGACCTTCAGGTACCGCCGTCAGGCGGTCCCCTGGAAGCCCGGGGCCTACCACCTCGCCACGGGACCCGCCGCGCCGGCGAAGGCGGCCGCGAGCGCCGAGAGCAAGGACCCGTCATGAGGGCCGTGAGCCTGACCCGGGGGCTGCTGGAAGTCGTCGACCTGCCGGACCCGCGGCCCGGAGCGGGCCAGCTGCTGGTCTCGGTCGAGCGCTGCGGGATCTGCGGCTCCGACCTGCACAGCCGCCTGCACGCCGACGAGCTGGCCGACTCCCTCGATCTGTGCGGCTACCCGCGCTACGCCCGCTCCGGCCAGCAGGTGGTCCTCGGACACGAGATCTACGGAGAAGTGGCCGACCGCGGCCCGTGGTGCGCGGGCACCCTCGCCTCCGGCACACCGGTGGTCACCGTCCCCCTGGTGCGGCGCGGCCGGCAGGTCGACGGTGTCGGCCTGTCCGCGCACGCCCCGGGCGGCTTCGCCGAGCTCGTCGTCGTCCAGGAGTCCCTGACCCTGCCCGTCCCGAACGGGCTCCCCGCGGACCTCGCGGCCCTCACCGAACCGATGGCCGTGGCCTGGCACGCCGTCAACCGCGGCGAGGTGCGGCGCAAGGACGTCGCGATCGTCCTGGGCTGCGGCCCGGTGGGGCTCGCGGTGGTCTCCGTGCTCAAGGCCCGCGGGGTCGCGACCGTGATCGCGAGCGACTACTCGGCGGGCCGCCGGGCGCTGGCGACGCGGTGCGGAGCCGACGTCGTGGTCGACCCGGCGGTGGCCTCGCCCTGGGAAGGCGCCGCCGCCGGACACGGTTTCATGACCACCCTGCCCGACGAGTACAACGCGGGCATCGACGCCCTCGAAGGCCTGGCCCGGCTCCCGGTGCCGTGGTGGGCCTCCTGGCGCGCCCTGCAGGTGATGGGTGCGACCCGGCCCAAGCGTCCTGTGGTGTTCGAGTGCGTCGGCGTACCCGGCATGCTCGACGGCATCCTCGCAGCCGCGCCCCTGCACGCACGCGTGGTCGTCGTCGGAGTCTGCATGGGCACGGACACCCTGCGCCCCTCCCTCGCGGTGAACAAGGAGCTCGACCTGCGCTTCGCCGTCGGGTACACCCCCCTGGAGTTCCGCGACACCCTGCACGCGCTCGCCGACGGCACCCTGGACGCCTCCCCGCTCCTCACCGGACGGGTGGGACTGGCGGGCGTCGCGGGCGCGTTCGCCGCGCTGGCCGATCCCGAGGAGCACGCCAAGATCCTCATCGACCCGTCGCTCGCCACGGATCGCATCATGGCGCCGTGACGGCGGCGCCTCCGCCGGGAGCTGCCGGGTGTCGGCCGTCAGCTCCCGGCTGTCGGCTCTCGGCCGTCAGCTCTCGCCCGTCAGCTCTCGGCCAGGTAGTCGGCGACGAGCTCCGCGAAGGCCTCCGGGGTGAGGACCGTGACGCCGAGCTCCGTGGCCTTGACGGCCTTGGAGCTCGGCTTCCCGCTTGCGGACGGGGCGCAAACCAGGTGGGTGGTCCTGGAGTTGACGCTGCTGCCCGCCGTGCCGCCGGCCTGCTCGATCAGCGCGTTCATCTCCGAGCGGCCCGCGCCCGCCAGCGGGCCGCTCATCTTGCCGGTGACCACGACGGTCTTCCCGGCCAGCGGGCCCTCCCGCGTCGCTTCCGGCTGCTGCGGCTCCCGCATGTTGACCCCGGCCGCCACCAGCTTGTCGATGACGGCGGCCAGGGAGGCGACCTGTTCGACGATGACCGGAGCCTTCTCCCCGCCGATGCCGTCGACCTCCTGCATCTGCGCCGCGTCGGCCCGGCGGACGGCGTCCATGGTGCCGAAGTACGCGGCGATGCGGCGGGACATGCTGCGTCCGGTGCCGAGGACGCCCAGCGAGCAGAAGACGCGGCTGAGCGGCCTGGACTTGGCGGCCTCGATCTGTTCGGCCAGCTTGGCCCCGCGCTTGGCGCTCCCGGAGGCCGCGGTGAGCTGTTCCTCGGTGAGGGTGAAGAGGTCGGCGACGTCGGCGACGTCGCCCGACTCGATCAGGGCCCTGACGTACGTCTTGCCCAGGCCGTCGATGTCGAGCATGTCGCGGCCGGCGGCGTACTCGATCAGGGCGGGCAGCGCGCACGCCGTCCCCTGCGCGCAGCGCCAGCGCTCCTGGTCCTTGTTGATCTCTCCGCCGCACTGCGGGCAGGCGGTGGGAAGCGGCACCTCGCGTGCGCCGGCCGGGCGCAGCCCCGTAACGGCGGCCTGGACGCGCGGAATGATGTCGCCCGCTTTGTAAACCGTCACGGTGTCGCCGAGGTGGAGGTCGCGGCGGCGGATGTCGGCGGGGTTGTGGAGGGTGGCCCGGGTGACCGTGGATCCGTCGAGGTCCACCGGTTCGAGGATCGCCGTCGGGGCGAGGACGCCGGTGCGGCCGACTTCCCAGACCACGTCCGTGAGCACGGTCTGCCGCTCGACGGCCGGCAGCTTGAAGGCGATGGCCCAGTACGGGAACCTGCTCCCGTACCCGGCCGCGGCCTGCTCGGCCGCGTCGTTCGCCTTGATCACGACCCCGTCGATGCCGAACGGCAGCCCGGTGCGCATCGCGGCGATCTCGTCCACCTTCTGCTGCGCCTCGGCGAGGGTGGCGACCACGTGCAGGCCGGCGGGCGTGTCGGCCGTGGTGCCCACGCCCGCCCGGGCCACGGCGGCCAGGGCCTCGGCGTGTGTGGCCGCGGAGGGTGCGAGGGCGACACCGTCGAGCTCGACCGCCCCGTACGCCCAGAACGTCATGGCCAGCCGGTACGGCCGGTCCTTCGCCCGCAGGGTGCCGGCGGTTCCGTTGCGCGGGTTCGCGAAGACCTGCGCGCCGTGCGCGGTCCGGACTTCGTTCGCGGTCTCGAACTGCTGCTGTGTGAAGAGGACTTCGCCGCGCACTTCGAAGGTGGCGGGGAGCGGCAGCCGCTCGGGGAGGCCCTCGATGGTGCCGATGACGTGGCTCACGTCCTCGCCGTGCGTACCGTCGCCGCGGGTGATGATCTGCTCCAGGCGCCCGTCGCGGTACCGCGCGGCCACGGCCGCGCCGTCCATCTTCGGCTCGACGGTGAACCCGCCCGCGAGCTCGCGGCCCAGGCGGCGCTGGAGCGAAGCCCCCCAGGCGACCAGGCCGTCGGAGTCGAAGACGTTGTCGAGGCTGAGCAGCCGGGTGGTGTGCGCGATGTCGCCGACGGGAGCGGCGCCGTCCCCCACCAGTCCGGTCGGGGAATCCTCGGCGACCTCGTCCGGGTGCTGCCCCTCCCAGGCGAGCACGGACCGCCGCAGGCTGTCGTACGCGGCGTCGTCGAGCAGGCCGCTCTCGCCCCCGTAGTACGCCCGGGACGCCTCGCGCAACTGCTGGAGCGCGGCGGCGTAGTCGGGGCGGCTGGACAGGCTGAACGGCGCCTCATCGGCGGAAAGGATCGTCATGGAAGGAATCCTCTCCCGGGGCACTGACAACGGGGCTCGGCGATCTCGGTGACCATCCTTGACAGCCGTCGATTAATTCGGGTTCTATTCAAATTAATTGACTCCCCGTTGCGCGCAGAGAGGAGTACCCGTGTCAGCCCCTCCCGGGACGAGGACCGCCATCGCGCTCGCCGCCACGGCCGCGGTCCTGTTCGCCACCCTGGCCACCGCACCGGCGTCCGCCCGGTCGGACCGGTCCCCCGCCGCCACGTACACCGTGTCCATCGGCGCGAAGGGTCCCTGGACCCACCCCGACGACACGCCCGCCGCCACCTACATCGACAAGAACGGTGCGTTCTACTACCAGTCGGCCCACGCCCTGTACGCGGCGAACGATCCCCGCAAGTGGACCTTCTACACCGGCAAGGACTTCGACTCCGCCACCCGCTCCGCCCCGCTGAGCACCGCGGTGAATCCGGCGAACGCCAACGACCGCAACGACGACACCACTTGGCGCTGCAACAACAGCCCGACCGGTCGCGAGGCCACGTACGCCCCGGACACCTCCCATTACGCGCAGAAGAACTACTGCGACCTGATGGGCGTGTGGGTGGATCCCGACACCGGTGACTGGTACGGGCTGGTCCACAACGAGTTCACGCCGCGCCCCTTCGGCGACGGCCTGCACTACGACGCGATCGACTATGCCGTGTCCAAGGACCAGGGCAGGACCTGGGCCATCAGGGACCACGTGCTCACCTCGCCCTACAGCACGCTCCGCGGCGACACCGCGGCCTTCCCGCACGAGACGTACCACTACGGCAACGGCGACGCCCGCCTGTTCGTGGACACCGCCTCCGGCTACTTCTACGTCTACTACAACTCCCGCGTCATCCCGAAGGGCGGCGTCCCCGGCTCCTGGACCGCCGGCAGCCGGGCGCACGTCGCCCGCGCCCCCATGTCCGGGAAGATGGCACCCGGTTCGTGGCAGAAGTGGTACGACGGCTCATGGTCCCAGCCCGGAAAGGGCGGGCTGGAGAGCAATATGGAGCCCGTCGATGCCACCCACACCACCGGGTACACCCCCGTGGCGAAGGACTACGACCCGTCGACCCCCGGCAACGTCCAGGAACAGCAGGCCGCGGGCGAACTGCCGTCGAAATCAGACCTGTTGACCATGAACATCGCCTACAGCGCCTATCTGGGCATGTACGTGGGCCAGCCCGAGGCGGTCAACCAGGACGGCAGCGAGCCGCAGCGCTTCTACGTCACCGACGACCTCGCCACTCAGAAGTGGCGCCTCGCCGGCGACTCGGGCGCCTACCGCACCGGCTCCTGGTACCGCTGGGTCCTGGACTCGGTGAACAAGACGGGCTCCACCATCGTCGGCAAGACGTTCCGGTCGTACTGTTCGTTCTTCTGCTCCGGGGGCGCCGACGGGGAGTACTACGACACCGTGATCGACACGAACGCCCCCGCCGCCGCCGTCGACCCGGGCAAGGCCTACACGATCACCGCCGGAACAGGCCGCCGGCTCGCCCAGGTCCAGGGCGGCACGGCGACCACGTCCCTCCCCTCCACCGGCGGATCGACCCTCGGCCAGTGGGTGTTCACCTCCAACGGCGACGGCTCCTACCGCATCGTCAACGCCGCCACCCGTCAACTCCTCGGTGTCGAAGCCAAGTCGAACTCGGGACGCGCCTGGGCGGCCAGGCCCACGGCCACGAAGGCTCCACAGGGCGGACCCACCGTGGGACAGCAGTGGTTCGTGATCCCGAACTCCACGGCCGACGGCCGGCCCACCGGCACCTACCGGCTGGTGAACCGGTACAGCGGACTCGTGATCGGCCTCTCGAACGTGTCCGGCCGCCTCGCCGAGACCACTCCCACCCGCGCCTGGACCGACACCACCGGCAGTCCGGTCGGCGGCGCCCGCACCTCCGCGGAACAGACCCTCACCCTCACCGCGGTGGGAGCGGCCGGGTAGGAGCGCGGACGGCCGGTTGCGGTAGTCGACGCCGTCGCGCCGGTCCCGGAGGACGTTCGACTCCCCGACACGGGACCTTCGCGGCCATGCGCCTCGAAGGGTGAAGGGGTAGCGTCGAGAGTGCGACAGGAGATCACCGCTGCATAGCGGCAGATCCTGGCGTACGTCCCCGCGCGGGACGGCAAGAGAAAGTAAGACCAGCGTTGGCGAGCCGTGCCCGGCCGCCTGTGTCGACGCGTGGGCGCATCCAGTAGCGAAATCCTGGATTCCCGGTCTTTGCTTCGTGCTCTTGCCCTTCAAGCTCAAGGCTCCGCACTCCGGGAATCCTCCATCCCAGGAACCGGAGCTTTTTCCATGTCTGACATCGAGCGCAACAAGCAGATCGTCGTCGACTACTACCAGACGGCCTTCGGCGGGAACCCCCAGAAGGCGATCGGGGACCACTTCGGCGACCGCTACATCCAGCACAACCCGGACGCGGCCGACGGCCCGGAGGCATTCATCGGCTTCGTGACCTGGCTGCGCGGCGAACACCCGGACCTGCGGCTGGACATCAAGCGGGTCATCGCCGAAGGCGACATGGTCGTCACCCACTCCCACCTGATCCTCGAACCCGGCGAGCCCGGCCGCGCCCTCGCCGACTACTTCCGCCTGGAGGACGGCAAGGTCGTCGAGCACTGGGACGTCATCCAGGACGTACCGGCCCGGTCCGCCAACCCCAACGGCATGTTCTGAGGCCCACCCGGCACGCGAGGACGACGCTCTCCGTACGGCTACGCGGCGACGGTGATGGTCAGGATGTTCCCGGTGATCCGTGCGACGAGCCTCATGGCGAAGCCGTTCTCGGTGAGGACGTCGACGGCCTCCTTCGGGCCGTCCGGCTTGTCGGCGATGGCGAGTTGAGCGGAGATCCACTCCTTCTGCCGTGTGGTCGCCTTTCCGCCCAGCGCGATGTCCGCGCACTCCGCCAGGGTGGCTGCGACCTTCTCGGAGGTCGAGTTCAGGGCCATGCACTCGACGCGGTGCGTGCGGCCCGCGCCGTCGCTGTTCATCCGCACCCAGAGCGTGAAGCCCTCCGGGAGGACCCGCTTCGCCTCCAACGGCCCCTGTCCGTAACGGCCCTGCCGGTGGACCTCCATGCCCCACCGCCCGGCGATCTTGGCCATGAGCACGTCGGCGCCGGGCCCCGGAAACGGCGGAGAGTCGAAGGACTCCGTCGGCGAGGGTGACGGCGGGAGCGAGGCTGAGGCGGACGCGGCCGGCGGAGTCTCCGGGGTCGCCGCAGCCTTGCCCGCCGGACCACCCTCATCCGCACAGCCCGCCAGCAGTACCGCCGAACAGGCCAGCAGGCCGCCGGCCACGCGTATGCGGAGGGCCCTGTCCGCGGATCCGGTCCGGCTGATGTGGTCGGTCATGAGGCGCCACCTTAGCCGGGCCGGACCGGGCCCCGGGACCCGAGCGGGCACCGTGTGACGGGCACGGTTCGGCAGGTGAAATGAGAAGACAGGCTCCGGTTACTCGCGAGGAAACCCCACCGTTGGCTATGGTGAGCGCCCTGCGGTCGGAAACCCTTCGGATCCAATGATCAATACTGAATCCGTTGACCCGATCGAAGGCTGCCCTGCCAACTCAGGGCATATCTGCATGCAGAGCGACGTGCTGTCGGCAACACCGCCCGGCGTCGGCTCCGTGCGAGCCGGCCTGCCCTCGCCCCGCCATCCGGGGCTGGAGGGCGGCGGTCTTTCTCATTCACCTACCTCGCGAAGGCAAGGCAGAGATGGCAAGAACGCCCCGACAGTCCTCCCGAACGTCCTCCCGGCAGCACTCCCGGGAGCCCGCCTCCCGGCAGCGGACACACCCCGTCGACGAGCTGCTCCCCGTCCCCAGACTCGCCCTGTACGGATTCCAGCACGTGCTGGCCTTCTACGCCGCGGCCGTCATCGTCCCCGTCCTCCTCGGAAACGCGCTCGGACTCTCCCGCGAGGAGCTCGTCCACCTCATCAACGCGGACCTGCTGACCTGCGGCGTGGCCTCGATCATCCAGGCCCTCGGGGTCTGGAAGATCGGCGCCCGCCTGCCGCTGGTCCAAGGCGTGACCTTCACGGCGGTCTCCCCCATGATCGCCATCGGCACGGGGGCGGGCGGCGGGACCGCGGGCCTGCTCGTCGTCTACGGAGCGGTGATCACGGCGGGCATCGCCACCTTCCTGTTCGCCCCGCTCTTCAGCAAGCTGGTGAAGTACTTCCCGCCGGTCGTCATCGGCACCGTCCTGACCATCATCGGCATCACCCTGATACCCGTGGCCCTCCAGGACGCGGCCGGCGGCGCGCACCTCATCGGCACGCCCGCGTACGGGTCCCCGAAGAACCTCGCGTACGCGCTCGGCACCCTGCTCTTCATCCTGGCCCTGGTCCGGGTCGGCAAGCCGCTGCTGAGCAGCCTCGCCGTCCTGCTCGGGCTCGTGGCGGGCACGACGGTCGCGTGGATCTCCGGCGACGTCGACTTCGGCGTGGTGGAGCAGGCCGACTGGTTCGGGGTCACCACACCGTTCCACTACGGCATGCCCCGGTTCGAGCTGTTCCCGATCATCGCAATGCTCGTCGTCATGCTGATCACGATGGTGGAGACCACCGGGGACGTGTACGCCATCGGGGAGATCACCCGCAAGCGGGTCGACGCCGACACCATCGCGCGCGCCCTGCGCGCCGACGGTGTGGCGACGGTGCTCGGCGGCATCCTCAACTCGTTCCCGTACGTGGCGTTCGCGGAGAACATCGGGCTCGTCCGCATGTCCAGGATCATGAGCCGCTACGTGGTGGCGGCAGCCGGCGTATTCATGATCGCCCTCGGGCTGCTGCCGAAGGCCGGCAGTCTGGTCGCCTCCATCCCGCACCCGGTCCTGGGCGGGGCGGCGGTGTCCATGTTCGGCATCGTCGCCGCGGTCGGCGTCCAGATCCTGGGGAAGGCCGATCTGCGGGAGGAGCGGAACACCCTGATCCTGGCCGTCAGCCTCGGCGCCGCACTGCTGCCGACCACGGTCGCACCGTTCTTCGAACGGATGCCGGACAGCGTCCGGGCCGTACTCGACAGCGGGATCACCCTGGGCGCCCTCACGGCCATCGCCCTGAACCTGGTCTTCAACGTCTTCACCGGCCGCAGCACGATGGACATCGACTGGGACGACGTGGAGGACAACTCCAACTCCCTTGCGGGATCAGGAACGTTCGCCCACTGACCGGCCGGCCGACTGGCCGATCGACCGGCTGACCGCAGCCGCGGCAGCGGTCCGGAGCGGATCCCCCACTCTCCGGCCCGCTGCCGCGGCGCGCGAGCGCCCCCGTACTCCGCCCTCCGGCTCAGCCGTCCACCCCGAGGTACGAGGGGGACCCGGTCTCGTCACCGATCAACTCCCAGAACCGGTCCGGAAGTCGGCGCAGGAACGCCGCGCGCTCCGCCGCGATCTCCTTGAGCCGGGAGTCGTCGTTGCGGGCCACGAGGTTCCCCATGTACCGCTCGGAGAACTCGGAGAACTCCCCGTGCATCGTCCGCAGCGCATCGCCCACGCTCGTCGCGTCCACGGCGACGATCTCCACCACCGGATCCACATGAACCTTCCACCGTCCGGCGATGGCCGACCGCAGATGCTCCTCCAACTCGCCGTCCCGGCCCGTGATCCCGGTCAGCTTGCGCAAGGACAGTCCCAGGGCCTCCACCAGAATCCGTGTCTGCCGGGCGTCACCGTGCCACTGCCGTGCCGACTCGGCCTCGCGGTACTCGTCCGGGTCCATGCCCAGGCGGTGTGCCAGCCCCTCCACGCCGAGCCGGCGGGCCAGCCGGAACTCGACCAGCGTCCTGGGCCCGGTACCCATGAGGGTGACCGTGTCGCACCACAACACGTCGGCCAGCGCGAAGAGATGCCGGTCGGACGGCGCATGGGAGCCCCGCTCCCATGCCAGGACCAGCTCGGGGTCGACCGGGGTGCCGCAGGACGCCATGGAGGCGGCCACCTGCGTCACGGTCAGACCCATGCGGGCTCGCGCGGATCTGGCCTCGGCAGGAGAAAACGGAGCGCTGTACACGTACAAGACACCTCGCAACAACCCTCGGACGCTCCGCGCGCGAGGGGAAACGGAATGATGGACGAACACCAAGCGCGGGCACACTAACAGACGTTAAGAAGGCCGGAACCGGCCCCTCCCCTTCAATTCAAAGGCTGTGTGGGGTGATGTAGAGATGATCACGGAGTCCGGAGCAGTCCTGCGGAATGCCGGAATGCCGGAGCGCCGGAACGCCAACCCGCCCGGGTCTCAGGGACGAGACCCAGGCGGGTTGGCTAGCGGTTGGGCTCCTGCATCGTGACGCAGTGGGCGCCCCCGCCCCCGTTGCCGTAGAGGTTGTCGAGGTTCAGCTGGACGACGGGCCTGCCGTAGGCGGCCGAGATGGCCGCCTTGGCCGCGGCGTCCTTGGCGGTGTCACCGAACTGGGTGGTGATCACTGCCTGGTTGGTCACCGCCCAGTTCATGTAGGAGCTGAGGAAGTCCGCCTGCTTGCTCCGCGCGATCCGGGGCAGGGTGTCGGGGCCTTGGATCGTGAGGACCTGGAGTCGGCGCCCCCTGGCGTCGGTCGCGTTCACCAGCACGTCGCGGATGGCGTTGGCGTTGGCGGTCCAGACGGCCGGCCGCACCGCGCCGGCCAACTGCACCATCACCACTCCGGGCTTGATGTACCGGGCGGTGCCGTCGATGTGGCCGTCGGTGACGTCCTGCCCCCTGACGCCGGGCAGCCAGATCATCTTCGAGGCCCCGAACCGTGTGAGCAGCTCCGCCTCGATCTGGCTCCGCGTCTTCCCGGGGTTGCGGTTGGAGTTGACCCAGCAGCTCTCGGTCGCCATCAGCGTGCCGTCGCCGTCGTACTCGACTCCGCCGCCCTCGCCGACCACGGATGTCCTGGCGAACGGGGTGCCGTTGTAGGCGGCGAGGTTCTGCTCGACCACGCGGTCCTTGTTGTAGGCGGAGGCGGGGATCCCGTAGAAGCTCGTCGCGTTCTCGCCCCAGGCGTTGAAGTTCAGGCCGATGGAGTCCATGCCGCCGGCGCCGTCGACGCGGAACAGCGGTCCGGTGTCGCGCATCCAGCAGTCCGAGACGGGAACGGAGCTGATCAGCGTGACGGTGGAACCGCACATGCTCCTGGCCGTCGATGCGGCGGAAGAACCGTCCGCACACATGATGACCTGCTCGTACTTGGCGATCTCCTTCGCCAGCTTGGCGATGTCGGCCTGGATCTTGGACAGTACGCTGCCCCAGATCGTGGAGCTGGACGGCCAGGCCATCCAGGTCCGCTTGTGCGGGGACTCCTCGCCCGGCACGCGCCAGGCCGCGGCTGAGGCGGGCTGGATGCCGCCGAGGACCGGTCCCACCGACAGTGCGGCTGCGGCCGCTCCGGTGCGGGCCAGGAGGGTTCTGCGGCTCATCGCCGGCTTGGGGCCGTCGTTCTCAATCTTCACGTGGTGCTCCTACTCCGAGTGGTTCGAGGTTCCGTACGTGTGCGCAGGCGGCGGGGTTGCTCAGTGGAGTGCGTCCAGCAGCCCCTCCTCCTGGACCAGCCGGCGCTCGGCGGCGAGATCGAGGCTCCGGGCGAAGACCCAGTAGAGGGCGCCGGCCACCGGCAGTCCGACGAAGATCGAGTAGTCGACGCCGCCGAGGGCGTCCGCCACGGGCCCGACGTAGAGGCCGGTGATGACCATGAACGGCGCCATGCAGGCCAGACCGATCAGGTACGCGAGGTTTCCGCGCCATCCCCACCGGCCGTAGATGCCGTTCGGGTTGAAGATCTCCCTGACGACGTACTGGCCGCGCCGGACGAAGAAGAAGTCGACCAGGTTGATCGCCGTCCACGGGATGAACAGGTAGGTCAGGACGACCACGACGTTGGCGAAGAACCAGTTGAACTGGTCGATGCCGACGAGGACGGAGACCGTCCCGACGGCCACCATCATGATCACGATCGTCACGACCCGGATCGCCTTCGTCGGCTTGACCGGCCGGAACGAGTCCACGATCGAGATCATGGTGAGGCTGCCGCCGCACTGGTTGATCGCCATGATGGAGAGCAGCCCGACCAGCAGGACGACGACGGCGATCGCACCGAACCCGTGGAACAGCCGGTCCGCCACCAGCTTCAGGGCCGTCACCGGATCGGCGCCCTCGGGAGCCCCGGCCGAGACCACGACACCGAGGAGGAACACCCAGATCCCGGAGACCGCGCTGGGCAGGTAGGTCCACCAGAAGGTGCTGCGGACGGGGACGTCGGGCCGGAGATAGCGCGAGTAGTCCGAGACGTACGGCGCCCAGCCCAGCTGGAAGCCCGCCACGAAGACGAACACGAGCATGAACGGGGCGAGTTCGAACGGACCGGCCTCCCAGACTCCGTCCGGCATGCCGCCGCCGAACAGGGCCGCCCCGGTGATCACCGCGGTGATCACGACGAAGGGCCAGGTGAGCCATTTGTTCAGCCGGTGGATCCACTCGTACCCGAGCAGGGCGATCACCGCGGCCACCACGGCGGCCAGGGCGTAGCCGAGCCCGTTGGGAATTCCCGTGAGCATGTTCAGCGCCTGGCCGGACAACAGGGCGTCGGACGTATTGAAGGCGACGTAGTTGACCAGGGCGAACACCCACACGGTGAACGGGGCACCCAGATACCCGAACTGGGCGCGTGACTGCACAAGTTGGGGCAGACCCAGCTGAGGGCCCTGGGCCGAGTGGAACGCCATGAAGAACGTGCCGAAGAGCGAGCCCAGGACGGTGGCGATCACCGTCCACACGAGCGAGGCCCCCATGGAGAGCGTCACGACGCCGGTCGCCAGACCCGTGAGGTTGAGGCTGCCGACGAACCAGATGGCACCGACGTTCGCGGGTTTGCCGTGCCGTTCCTCGAGGGGCACCCAGTCGATCGAGTGCAACTCGATGCCCGCAGGAGGCGTCGTATCCGTTATCTCTGAGGGATTTGTTCCCATTTGCTCTCCCATGTACGGGCATCCGCACGGCCGTTGGGCCGCCCTGCCCCGCCAAAGCCGATCAGGCTGCGCTCACCGTAGGGACTGACTGAAATTCCAGTCAATGGACCAGATCGCGTGTTCCCTGCAGATAAGGCCACGACGTCAGCGAGGCACAGCCGCTTCGGGTGCGCGCCGATGGGCAGGGCGGGCCCTTCATGACCTGCGATTACGTCCAGGAGACAGCCTCAGACTCTCGCAGAGATGGAGGCTGACGGAATTTTCAGTTTGTCGGGAGGCGAGCGGTCGCATCCGGAATCCACTATCACCATGAGGGAGTACATGTCCCGACATCGCCTCGGCGGAAGGTGTTTGCGTATCGCGGTGCGCGAGCCGGGCGGAGATCCTCACGCGATCCGAAGGGCGCCCCTGGTGGCAGTAATGGTCTCAACCACCCTGCGCCCCTATACTTCGACGCATGCAGCTCGTGAAGATCAGACGTGCCACCGGCCAGGACGCGGGAGCTCTCACCGCGCTGGTCCAGGAATCCAGCGCCTACCGGGGGCAGTACGCCGCGGTGATCGCCGGGTACCAGGTCACGCCTGACTACATCGAAAGACACCTGGTCTTCGCGGCAGTGAACCCCACGAGGCAGGTGCTTGGTTTTTACGCCCTGGTGGTGGAGCCGGCCGAGCTGGACCTGGCGTTCGTGTCGGACGAAGCGCAGGGGCTGGGCATGGGGCGCCGCCTTGTGGAGCACATGCTCGACCAGGCCCGAAGGGCGGGCCTGGCACACGTGCGTGTCGTGTCGAACCCTCCCGCCGAGCAGTTCTACCGGCGCCTGGGCGCCGAGCCGGTAGGGATGATCCCTCCCTCACCGCCGAAGGTGACGTGGGAACGACCGGAGCTGCGATTTTCCCTCGCCCACGCTGCGGATCCCGCGTCGGGCCAGCCCGTACCCGGCTGCTGGTGACGTAGCGGCGGGGAGGGGCTGAATGCGTCGCGGAAGCCCTGGGGCATCCTCCACGGCCCCGACCCCCGCCGGCCCGGTGATAACCGACCGGCGGGGGTCCCCATGGAGCGGGCGGGCGGGCGGATCAGCGGGTGGCGCCGAAGTCCTGCGTCCAGTAGTGACCGGGCTGCGCGAGGCCGATGCCGATCTCCTTGACGTTGCAGTCGAGGATGTTCCGCTTGTGGCCCGGGCTGTTCATCCAGCCCTCCATCACCTTGGCGGCGGTGTCGTAGCCGTACGCGACGTTCTCGGCGTACGTGCGCCACTGGTACCCGGCACGGGTGATCCGCTGCCCCGGATCCGATCCGTCGGAGCCCGTGTGGGACATGTTGGAGTGGGCGGCCATGTCCTCGCTGTGGTCCTGCGCGGCCTTCGTGAGCTGTGCGTTCACGGTCAGGGCGGGGCAACCGGCCGTGGCACGCTCCTGGTTGACGAGGGTGAGGACCTCGGCCGCCGCACCGGAGGGTGCCGCGGAAGCCGAGGGCGCGGGGGTCGCGGCCGGCTCGGCCGAGGGCTCGACGACCGGGGGCGCGTCGATCGGGGGCGCGTCAACCGGCGCCTCGACGACCGGCGCCTCGACGACGGGGGGCGCGTCGATCGGGGGCTCCACTACCGGCGCCTCGTCGGCCGGGGGCTCGGCGATCTCGACGGGCGCGCCAGGGGAATCGGTGTACCAGGGAGGGGCCCCCTGCTCGGCCGCGCCGGAGCGCACCGGGCCTGCCGCCTGCGGGTCGAGGCAGGCCATGGCCGTGGTGGGTATCGCCACGAGGGCCAGCGCCCCGACGGCGACGACCATCTTCCTGTGGCGGGTCTGCTTACGGTGCTTCTTCATGCGGGACCTCACTCGGTGATCGCGAAGCTCCCGGCGCCGGACCGCGAAGGCGCCGGAGGAATCGCCATTCTTAGAAGCCCTCCATCGACCTGGCAAGCCTGCGCCGCTCGGCCGCGCAGGCCGCCCGGAACGCCGCTTGAAACCGCCACAAGATCGTGCATCCCCTCGTCGCGGCCGCGCCGGAACAGGCCCGGCCCGCCCCCAGAACCCGGCCCCGTCGGCCTTGTTGGAGACCCTGAAAGAGGAGCGCTGAATTCCGTTCCTGGTGGAGTGCGGTATGTCTTCGCTAAACAGGTACATACAGCGAAATGTCGAGGCACAGGAGTGCGCCGCAGGAACAGGTGGAGCGACCTGTCGGCCGTGACGCATATCACGGCCGAGAGCAGGAACCGCGCGGCAGGGCGGGGCCGTCGCGGCCCGCGAAGCGGGTGCGCGGGTGCTGCCGTACGTCCACTTGGGAGGTGCGTCGCGTCAGAGGTGCTGGAGGATCGCGGAGGTGAATGCGGCGGTGGAGGCGTTGCCGCCGAGGTCGGGGGTGCGGACCTCTGTGGTGGCCAGGACGCGGGCGATGGCTTCGGTGATCTCCGCCGCGGCCCCGGGGTGACCTAGGTGGTCGAGCATCATCGCGGCGGACCAGATCGCGCCGATCGGGTTGGCGATGCCCTGCCCGGCGATGTCGGGGGCCGATCCGTGGACCGGCTCGAACATGGACGGGTACGCGCCCTCCGGGTTGAGGTTGGCGGACGGGGCGATGCCGATGCCGCCGGCCACCGCGGCCGCCAGATCGCTGAGGATGTCCCCGAAGAGGTTGGAGGCGACGACGACGTCGAAGCGTGCGGGGGTGAGGACGAACTTGGCGGCCAGCGCGTCGATGTGCTCCTGGTTCCACTCGACCGTGGGGTGCTCGGCGGCTCGCTCGGCCACCAGCTCGTCCCAGAACGGCATGGTGTGCACGATGCCGTTGGACTTCGTCGCGGAGGTGAGGGGGCCGCCGCGCCGTTCGGCGAGGCGGAAGGCGAAGTCCAGGACCCGGGTCACTCCCGCCCGTGTGAACACCGCTTGCTGTACCGCCATTTCGTCGGGGAACCCGCGGTTCATCCGGCCGCCGATCTCGCTGTACTCGCCTTCGGTGTTCTCCCGGACCACCACGAAGTCCACTTCGCCCGGCACGGCCGTGCGCACCGGGCCGGGAAGACCGTCGAACACCCGGATGGGGCGGAGGTTGACGTACTGGCGGAAGGTCCGGCGGATCGGGATGAGCAGGCCCCACAGGGAGACGTGGTCCGGCACGCCCGGATGGCCGACGGCGCCGAGCAGGATCGCGTCATGGCGGCGGAGCTGCTCCAGACCGTCCTCGGGCATCATCGATCCGTGGCGCAGGTACCGCTCGCAGGACCAGTCGAACTGCTCGTAGGCGAAGGTGATGCCGTGGCGCGCGGCGACGGTGTCGAGGACCTCGCGCGCCGCCGGAAGGACTTCGGTGCCGATGCCGTCGCCGGGGATGAGGGCGATGTTGTGGTTCGTCATGACCCGCATTCCAGCAATCGGGGCCGCCCGGGGTCCAACACGTATCCCCGATGCGGCTCATAGGCTGCACCTATGAGCCGGCGGGTACGGCGACCTCCAGGAAGGCGCGGGCGGCCGGAGTCAGTTGGGCCCTGCGGGTCACCAGGACGTTGCGCTGGACGCAGGCCGGTTCCAGGTCGAGGACGAGGGCTCCCGCCCGCTCCGCCAGGTCGGTCCAGGACTCCGTGACCACCGCCAGTCCGATGCCCGCCAGCACCAAGGGCAGGAAGGCCATGCGGTGTTCGCTCTCCACCGCGATGCGGACGTCGATGCCCTGTGCCTTCAGATCGTCGACGTAGGCGCGGATGCCGGTCCCCCGCTGCCCGACGATCAGGCGGCGCCCTGCGAGCTGTTCGCCCCCCACGGCCCGGCCGGGCGGGAACGGGCCGTCCGGCGGGGTGACCAGGACGAGCCGGTGGTCTCCGACGTGGTGCGCGACGAAGTCCGCGTGCGGCAGCGGCGACGAGGTGGTCAGCAGTGCGAGTTCGCAGCCTCCCGTGCGTACCCTCTCGATCGCGTCCTCGCGGGTCAGGGCCACGCGCAGGCTGATGGACACCGCCGGATGGCGTTCGGTGAAGCGTCGGAGCATGGTGCTGAGGGGTTCGATCGTGGGTGAGGCCATCGCGGCGATCTCCAGTCGGCCGGCGCGCAGTTCCCGGACGGCGCCGACGCGGGCCCTGGCCAGCTCCAGGGCGTGCAGGGCCTCGCGGGCCGGTGCGACCAGCGCGGATCCGGCTTCGGTGAGGACCGCCTTCCGGCCCATCCGGTGGAAGAGGCTGCTGCCCAGTTCGCGTTCCAGGACGTGGATCGCCTGCGACAGCGAGGGCTGGGACACGTAGAGTGCCGCGGCCGCGCGGGTGAAGCCGCCGTGGTCCACGATGGCGAGGAAGTACGTCAGCCGGCGGAAGTCCACGGCTCAGCGCGGGCCGTCCGCGACGAACCGCACGTCCCCGTCGCCGCCGCGCCGGAGCAGGCCGGCCGTGGGCGCGGGGAAGTGGGTGCCGATGACGAGCGTTCCCGTGTCGGCGTACCGATCGACGAACGCCCGCCGGGTGGCGGCGGCCCGCGCCGCGTCGGCGTCGGCGAGGCCGGCCACGTCCGGTTCGATGAACTGCACCGGATGGTGCACGAGGTCACCGGTGATCACGGCGCGTTCCCCGCCGGATTCGACCACGACGGCGACCTGGCCCGGGGTGTGCCCGGGGGCGGCTTCCAGGCGTACGCCGTCGGCCACCCGGTGGTCGGTCCCGACGAAGTCGACGAGACCCGCATCGATCAGGGGCTGCATCGTGTCGTGGAGGTCGGCGTCGGGGTCGTCCGCCCAGTGGTCCCATTCCACCCGGGTGACGAGGTGGCGCGCCCGGGGGAACGTCGGCACCCACGTCCCGGCCACCAGGTGCGTGTTCCACCCGATGTGGTCGAAGTGGAGGTGGGTGCACACCACCGTGTCGATCGACTCCGGAGGGTAGCCGAGGGCGGTGAGCTCTTCGAGCCACGCCGAATCCAGCATGGGCAGGAACGGCACCGCCGGCCGGGCGTTGCCCACACCCGTATCGACGAGGATCCGGCGGGCTCCGGTGTCCACGACCAGCGCGTGGACCGAGAGCAGGAAGGTGCCGTCGGGCCTGCTGAAGTCGGGACCGGGCCACGGGTACCGCTTCAGGAGCGCGGTGTCGTCCGTCCGCAGGACACCCGCGAGCGATACCGCGACTTCCGCCTCCGACACCTTGTGAATCACCGTCGTACCGATGCGCCACGCCGTCATTCGAGCCTCCGTTCGATGATGCATAGAATAATATTGACGTTCGCAAGAAATACGCAATAACCTGAGGCTCGCCACTCCCCCTCCCGGCCTGGAAGGACGCACCGGATGGGATTCACCCAGGACCACACCTCACCCGTCGTACCCACACGATCGGGCCCGGTCCGCGGCGTCCTCGAAGGCGGCCTGGCCGTGTTCAAGGGCGTGCCGTACGCGGCGCCGCCCGTCGGGCCCCTCCGCTGGCGCCCCGCGCAGCCGCACCGGGGATGGAGCGGCACGCTCGACGCGACGGCGTACGGGCCGAGTTCGCCGCAGGCCGTCCGCGAGGGCGACCCGATCCTCGGCGGCCACGGCTTCGCACCCTTCGACGAGGACTGCCTGACGCTCAACGTGTGGACGCCCGGCCTCGACGACGCCCGCCGCCCCGTTCTGGTCTGGATCCACGGCGGCGCTTTCATCTCCGGGTCCGGGGCTATGCCGAACTACTCGGGCGAGACCTTCGCACGCAACGGCGACCTGGTGGTGGTGAACCTCAACTACCGGCTCGGGCCGCTCGGCCTGCTGTACTTCGCCGCGCAAGACGGCGCGCAGGACGGCGCGTTGGACGGCGCGGCGGGCGACGGGGAGGACGGCACGGAGGGCGGCAACGTCTGGCTCACCGACCAACTGGCCGCGCTGCATTGGGTGCAGGACAACATCGCGGCCTTCGGCGGCGATCCCGGCAACGTCACCGTCGCCGGCCAGTCCGCCGGCGCCCTGTCCGCGGCGGCGCTCGCGGGCCACGCCGGTGGCGGGCGGCTCTTCCGCCAGGCGATCCTCCAGAGCGTCCCGCTCGCCATGCCCCTCGCCACCCCGGCCGGCGCCCTGGCCCGTACGGCCGCCTTTCTGGGGGCCGTCGGCGCGAAGGACGTGGACGAGCTGCGGACGATGACGTGGCCGCGACTGGTCGAAGCCACGGCCGGGCTCCTCGGCGCCACCACGGAATGGGGGTACTGGACCACGCCGTTCCTGCCGGTCCTCGACGGCGTGACGGCCGCACGGCAACCGGTCGAGAACCTGCTCGACGGTCCGGGCGCGGCCATCGACGTCCTCATCGGCTGGACCGCAGAGGAGTCCGCCTTCGCCTTCGCCCTGGGCGAGGCCTACGCGTCGGCTACCAGGGAACAGGTGCTACGGCGGGCACGGGACAGCTTCGGCGACGGCGCGGCCGAAGCGTACGCGGCGTACGAGGCCGCCCGCCCGGGTGCCCGGCCGGTCGACGTGCTCATCGACCTGACCACCGACGAGCTGTTCAGGAAGCCCACCCTGGCCTTCGCGCAGGCGCGGGCGGCACGGGGTCGCCCCGTCTGGGCGTACGAGTTCGCCCTCCCCACCCCTGCGCACGACGGGCGGCTGGGCGCCCCGCACTGCCTGGACCTGCCCTTCGTCTTCGAGAATTTCGCCGCGTGGGCGCACGCACCGTTCCTGGCGGGGATGGACCCCCGCACCAGGGACCGCCTCGCCGGGACCGTGCACCGGGCCTGGATCTCCTTCGTGCGCACCGGCGACCCCAACCATCCGGGCATGGAGCGCTGGGACCGGTACGGCCCGTCGTCGCGCACCACCATGCGCTTCGGGGCGGACACCGCGGGTACGGCGGACACCCCCGACACAGCGGACACCCCCGACACCGCGGATACCGCCGCCGGGCCAAGCTAGTCGAGGGGCACGCCGATGGGCTGCTCCGTCCAGATCGTCTTCCCGGTACTGGTGAACCGGCAGCCCCACCGGTCGGTGAGCTGGGCCACGAGGAACAGGCCCCGCCCGCCCTCGTCCGACTCCCGTGCGCGCCGCAGTCGCGGCTGGGTGCCGCTGGGGTCGGACACCTCGCAGACGAGCACGCGGTCGCGGTCGCGGATCAACCGGAGCCCGACCGGTCCCCCGGCGTAGCGGATCGCATTGGTGACCAGCTCGCTGGCGACGAGCTCCGTCACGAAGCTGAGGGCGTCCAGATCCCAGCCGGCCAGCTGGCCGACCACCAGCTCGCGGGCTTGCGCGACGAGGGACAGGTCCGCTGCGAGCTCCCACTCGGCGACCTGGTCGGAGGAAAGGGCATGGGGGCGGGCCAGCAGCAGGGCCACGTCGTCGGAGGGGTCGCGCGGCAGCAAGGTGTCGAAGATGCCCTGGCCGATCTCGCCCAGGGTGCGGCTCGCATGCGCGCCGGCGAGCGCGCCCCTCAGCCTCTCCATCCCCTCCCCGATGTCGCCGCCGCGGCTCTCGACGAGTCCGTCCGTGAAGAACGCGAGCGTGCTTCCGGGCTCCACGTCGAACTCCGTGACCTCGAAGGGCATTCCGCCGATGCCCAGGGGCGGTCCCGGCACCGTGTCGATGAAGACCGGCTCCGCACCGGGCGCCATCACGGCCGGCGGCGGATGTCCGGCGGTGGCCGCCGCGCACTTCCTCGTCACCGGGTCGTACACGGCGTACAGGCAGGTCGCGCCGAGCACCGCCGTCTCCGAGCGGGAATCGTCTGCCGCCTCCTCGCCGGAGAGACCGAGGACCAGATCGTCCAGGTGCGTCAGGAGCTCCCCCGGATCCAGGTCGAGGTCGGCGAGGGTCTGCACGGCGGTCCGCAGGCGCGCCATGGCCGCGGTGGCATCGAGCCCGTGGCCGACCACGTCCCCGACCACGAACGCGACGCGCAACGACGGCAGGGGGATCACGTCGAACCAGTCCCCGCCCACGCCCAGACCGGCGCCCGCCGGCTGGTAGACGCCCACCGTCTCCGCCGCGGCGGAGTCCAGGGCCGACCGCGGCAGCAGGCTTCGCTGCAAGGCCAGTACCGACCGGTGTTCCTTGGTGTAGCGGCGCGCGTTGTCCACGCCCAGTGCGGCCCGGGAGACTACGTCCTGCAGCAGGGCGCCGTCCTCCTCGGCGAAGGGGGACGGCAGTTGGCTGCGCCAGACGGTGACGCAGCCGAGGATCAGACCGCGCGCGTAGAGCGGCACCGCCACGGAGGAGTGGGCCCCGCTGGGGACGAACAGCGGCAGGCTCTCCGGAGCCACGCCGAGCTTCGCGTGCAGGACGGCCACGTCCGGCACCAGCACGGGCAGCCCTTCCATGAGGGGACGCATCAACGCACTGTCCGCCACCGGGGGAAGCGCCTCTCCCACGGCCAGGAGCTTCTCGGCGGAGATCTCCGGGCTCTGCGCGGCGGCGATCCGGCGCAGGCGGACCTCCCCGCTGGTGTCGAAGTGCGGGGGCTCGTCGCCCACCAGCACCTGCTCGGCGATGTCGACGGTGGCCAGGTCGGCGAAGTCGGGGACGAGGAGGTTCACGAGGGTCTCGGCCATCTCGGTCACGTCCAGGGAGGTGCCGATGCCGGCCGCGGCGGCGTGGGACAGCCCCTTGCGGCGTCGCCACGCATCGCGCTCGGCCGCCTGCGCCTCGGTTTCCGACGGGGTGACCAGGACCAGCCACTGCGCCTCGGCGGCGGAAGCGCCCGGGGTGCGCGCCGCGAGCCGTACCACGGTGCAGGCCAGAGAGATCGTCTGTCCCGCGTCCTCTCCGTCCGGAACGGTCACCAGCTGCCCGGCCGGCAGCCCGTCCGTTCCGGGTCGCGGAAGCACGGCCAGCAACGGGGCGCAGGTCCGCCCCGGCGAGCATTCCAGCAGCGTCGCAGCCCACTGCGACCGCGCGAGGACCACGCCCGCCTCGTCCAGTACGACCGCTGCGGTTTGAAGGACGGGGCCGGCGGGCACCGAGGCCCGCCTCGGGCCACGATGCTCCGGTTCACGCATGTCGCCTCCACGCGCCGTGACCTTCAGTATCGTCCCCGCGCGAAAATGCGGCGACCCGGCCCGGCCCGCCCGCGGCACGGCCCTTCGCAGGGCGCGTCGGGGCGGGACGGGGCGGGACCGGACACGCGGGCGGGCGGGGCGCCCGTACCGCGCCCCGCCCGGTGGTGGGTGATCCGGTTCAGCTCGGGTCGTCAGCTCCGGGTCGGCTCAGGATCTGCGGTCAGCCGCACTTCAGACCGGTCTGGGCGCTCACGACGGCCGTGTCGAGCTTCTGCAGGTCCGGGGTGAGCTTGGTGAGGGCCTCGGCGCCGGTGGTGTCACCGGGCAGGTCCTCGTACGTCTTCTTCACGCTGTCGGCGGCGGACTTGACCGCGTCCTTCTGGGCGGCGTTGAACTGCGCGGTGGACTCGGCGACGGTCTTCCAGTCGTCCTGGACGGCGTTGTGCGCGTCCTTGATCTGGTCCTTGGTGGCTGTCGCCGGGTCGAGCGTACGCAACTTCGCGTTGTCGGCCTTGAGTTCGGTCAGACTGCTGCACAGCTTCGTGGTCGCGTCGTCGGTGGGCGCTGCGGCGAAGGCCGAGGCGGCCCCGCCGGCCACGAGAAGCGCTGCGGCGGTGGTGCTCACCGCCGTGGCGAGAAGTCGATTCATCTGCGATTCACCCCTTCGGGGAAGACGCCCCCCGGTCCGGCCCCCACTCGTACCAAGCTGACACAGGGCCCCCGGGCCCGCATCCGCACACCCCACCCCCACCCCACCGGAGCCGCGGATGAAACCGCAGGTCAGCCAGGGTGCGAGGCCGGTCGGACAGGGGTCCACACCGGCCGCCGCGTGCCCTCTGTACCCACCTCGGTCCGCCACTTCCGGAGCCGGGAGGATCCCCCGGCGACCAGGGCCCGCGGGGCCCTGCGGGCACGGTGCTAGCGTGCCCGCATGCGTACCCCCATCGGGCCGTTCGACAACGCCGTGCCCGCCCCCGACTGCCTCGCCGAGCTCACCCCGCCCGTGGCGCGAGCGGTCGACGGCTGGCGGGGAGACGTACCCGCCGCACAGATCCTCTACGTCGACACCGACCCGGACATCGCCGACACGGCCGCCTTCGTGGCGCACTTCGGTGCGGAACTGCTGGACCAGTCAGCGAACTGCGTGGTCGTGGCCGCGAAGCGCGGCGGGGAGACCACCCTCGCAGCCTGTCTGGTGCCCTCCGCCGCCCGCGTCGACGTGAACGGCGCCGTCCGCCGTCATCTGGGGGCGCGCAAGGTCTCCTTCGCCCCGATGGACACGGCAGTGCAGCTGACGGGCATGGAGTACGGCGGCATCACCCCTCTGGGACTTCCGGACGACTGGCCGCTGCTGGTGGACCCGGCCGTCCGCGACATGCCGTACGTGTTGATCGGCAGCGGGCGCCGCCGCGGGAAACTCATCGCACCCGGACGGCTGTTCACGGAGATTCCGGGCGCCGAGGTGATCGACGGCCTCGCTCTCTGAATTCCCGTACTGTGCCGACGAGTTGACGTCAGCCGACCGTCAACGAGGCAACGCCCGGCGCGCTTCGGGACACCCGGCCCGTACCGCTCCGACGGGGCGTCAGGAACGCCCCGTCGGAGCGTCCGTCACCTGCGTCGTGCGCAGGTCCAGGCCCCCATTCCCTGGATCCTGGCGAGCCTCCTCGCCGTGGCGATCTGCTCCGCCTTCGTGGCGAGATCGGCGCGTGGTGCGTACTTGCGGCCTCCCGCCGCGTTCCAGCTCGACTGGGTGAACTGCAATCCGCCGTAATGGCCGTTGCCGGTGTTCGCCCGCCAATTTCCCCCGGATTCACATCGGGCGATGGCATCCCAGTCGGGGCCCTGTTTGGAGTGGACCGCGGCGGCACGAGCCCCAGTCGCGTCCAAGAGCGGTACTGCCAAGACCATGACCAGGACGAGCAGTTGACCGACCCTGCTCCGCCTTCGCCGGTCCTTCCGGTAGCTCGACATCAGTCCTCCTTCGCTGTTGGGGCGGACCTGCCGCAAACAGCGGGCGGGCCCGCGTACGACCCCGCCTTCGGGTCGTGGCCACAGCACAGCACGGACCGGCCTATTTCCAGCCGCACTTACCACCGGGGAAGGGGCAACGCCACCCGAACGGACGCCCTACAGGCCCCGTGCAGCCCCAACCGGCTTCCGTGAGCGGATCGGAAGAACCCACCACGGACGTTCCGGCATTACGACGATTTTCACCCTATTGCTGCATGCGGGTCATTGGTGATCTTCCTCCGGTTTTTCCGTGCTTATGATTCCCGCGCCATGACAGAAAGTCAGAATTGTCGACGCTTACGCACCTCGGCCGATGTGGTCGTCCTCGGTGCCGGCCCCGCCGGCCTGGTGCTCGCCAACCTCCTACTCGCCGCCGGGATCGACTGCGTCGTTCTCGAACGCGCCGACCGCTCGCACGTCCAGACCCGGGCCCGGGCCGGGTTCCTCGCGCCGAACACCGTACGGATCCTGGACCGCCACGGCCTCGCCGACGGCCTGCACCGGCACGGACGCACCCACGGCACGTGCGAGTTCCGCACCGGGGACGGCCGCTTCCGGCTCGACTACGGCTCCCTGGGCCGGGGTGAGCGGCACACCGTCTACCCGCAGCAGAACCTGGTCACCGACCTCCTGACCCACTACCTCGACGCCGGCGGCCGGATCCAATTCGAGACCGAGGCACTTTCGGTCCACGACGCCGACGGAGTCCGGCCCCACGTCACCACCCGGGAGCCGGACGGCCGCCCCACCCGCTGGGACGCCCGGTACGTCGCAGGCTGCGACGGCCGCCACGGCGCGTCCCGCCGCTCGCTGCCGCCCGGCGCGATCCGCCACCACCACGACCACGGAGTGAGCTGGCTCGGCCTGCTCGCCGAAGCTCCGCCCAGCCTCGACGCCGTCGGCTACGCCGTCCACGACCGCGGCTTCGCCGGCCACATGGCCCGCAGCCCGCAGGTCACGCGGTACTACCTGCAGTACCGGCGCGGCGCTCCCGCCGACGCCTGGTCCGAAGAACGGATCTGGGACGAACTCGACCTGCGGATGGGCGCCGCGGAGCACGGTCCGCTGCGCCGGGGGCCGATCATCGAGCGCGGCGTCGTCGACCTGGCCTGCGAGGTGATCGAACCGCTGCGCCACGGCTCGCTCCTGCTCGCCGGCGACGCCGCGAGCCTGACCGCGCCGGCCGCCGCGAAGGGCGCGAACCTCGCCGTACTGGAGGCGGAGATCCTGGCCGGGGCGCTCGCCGAGACCCTCACCGGAGGGGACGGCACAGCCCTCGACCGGTACTCGGCGCAGAGTCTGGCGCACATCTGGCGCGCGCAGGAGTTCACCCAGTGGATGACCGGGCTGCTGCACGTGGTCCCGGGCCGGGAGGACCCCTCAGGCGGATCGTTCTTCCAGGCTTCCCTGCGGCGCGCCCGCCTCGACTCCCTGCGCACGTCCCGCGCCCACCAGGACTGGTTCGCCGAGAACTACGTCGGCATGTGACCACCGCCGTTCCCCGCACCGCCCCCGCACCGTCCCCTTCCCTCCCCTCCCCTTCCCTCGCTCGACCACCGCACAGCCGGTCCGCCCTGCCCTGCTCCCGCCCGGGCACCCGCCCCAGCACCACCCGAGGAACTCCGCGATGACGACGACCCTCCCCGACGAAGCGACGCGCCCCGCCGTACCGCCGCTGCGAGGCGAAACGATGCTTCCCGGCAGCCCAATGCCTCCGGACGCCTCGACGCCTCCCGACGGCACGACGTCCGCCGACGGAACGGTGCTCCCGGACGACACGGCCCGCCTGCGCGCGGCCGTCGCCTTCGTACGGGACCACGACACCGCCACCCTGCTGCCCCTCCTGCTGCCCGGTCTGTGCGGTCCGGAGCTGGAGTCCCTGGCCCCGCACTGCCGCTTCGCCCACGCCGGCCTGCTGCTCTTCCCCACCGACGCGCAGGACCTGCGCCGCCGGCTCGCCGACTGCGGGCTCGCCGCCGACACCCCGTCCCAGCCCAGCGTCGTCGTACGGGAGCGGCTCGCCCGGCGCCACGGCCGCGATCTGGCCGACCTCGACGTCAGGATCCTGCGTCCCCGCGTCCAGGGCCCGGCCGGAGAGCGCCGTGCGGTGGAGGTGTTCGCCCTGACGGTGCCCGCGGACTCGGACCTCGAAGCGATCGCCGCGCACGAACGAGCCCGGGGCCACGAGGCGCACCTCGCCCTCGAACTGGAGCATCCGGACCCCCTGGTGCTGCGCGGCCTGTGCGCGGTGCTCGCCCGGCACGGCGCCCGCCCCGACGGCGGCGGGTACAACCCGCACGAGGACGGCACCGTCCTCTACTTCACCACCCCCGCGGCCGGGGCGTGCGGCTACCGCCGTCTGGAGCTCTATACGCCCGGCGACCACCGGGACGCCCTCCGCGACCACCTCTGCGCGCAACCGCGGGAGCGCCCGGACGCGGGCGGGCCCGCCGAGACGCTCCTGCGCCTCCTCACCGGAGCGTGGACCACCCAGGCGCTCGCCGCGTTCGCGCGCCTGGGCCTGCCCGACGCCATGGACCCGTACGCGGCCACCGGCATCCGGGAGCTCGCCCGGCGTACCGGCACCCGGCCCGAGAACCTCGCCACGCTCCTGCGCTACCTCTCGATGCTCGACGTCGTGGCCGGGGACACCGATCGAGCCGAAGACACCGATCAAGAGGAAAGCTTCCGCCTCACCCCGCTCGGGGCCCTGCTCCGCTCGGACTCCCCGGACACGATGCGCCCGCTGGCCCTGATGTACGGGGGCCCCTTCTACGGGTCCTTCGCCGCCCTCGACCACACCGTAAGGACCGGACAGCCCGCGTTCGACCACCTTTTCGGCGAGAACCACTTCGACCATTTCGCACGCGACCCCGAACTCGCCGACCTCTTCGACCGTTCCATGGCGGCCAGTTCGCGGATGTTCCAGCCGCTCCCGGACCACCCCGTGATCACCGCCGCGGCCCGGGCGTCCGCCCCGCGGACCGTCGTCGACGTGGCCGGCGGCAACGGCGAGCTGCTCGGGCGCATCCTGACCGCACACCCGGGGCTGCGGGGCACGCTCCTGGAGCGCCCGCACGCCGTCGAGGCCGCCCGCCGCTCGCTCGACGCCGCGGGCTGCGGCGACCGCTGCGCCTACCGCAGCGGGGACTTCGCGGACATGCCGTCCGGCGGCGACGTGTACGTCCTCTCCCGCATCCTGCACGACTGGGACGACGACCGGTGCCGGGAGATCCTGCGCCACTGCGCCCGCGCGATGCCCGACCACGCCGACCTGCTGATCGTCGAACGGCTGCTGCCCGCCGACGGTTCCCCCTCGCTGGCCACGGCCTGGGACCTCCACATGATGTGCAACGTCGGCGGGCGCGAACGCCGGGCCGAGCACTACGCCCGGCTGCTCGCCGACGCCGGGCTGGAATTGGTCGGCCGCACCCCGCTCCCCTTGGAGGCGTACGTCCTGCACGCCCGCAAGGCTCGGTAGGCGGGTTCGGGGGTAAGGAGCCCCGCGTGAAGGCCCGTTGACGTGCCGGCCGGCCCGGTCAGCCCGTCCGGGCGGAGTAGTAGCGCCGGCAGGCGCGGAGCATTCCCTCGTCGGAGAGGGTGAACACGTCGACGAAGTCCCGCTGCTGCGGGGCGAGTCGGCCCATCGCGACCACGCAGTCCCCCTCGGCGACGATCCGGGTGATGTGGTGCCGGGCCCCGGCGCCCCGGGGGGCTTCCAGCTCGGGTCCCAGGCTCCCCGCGTGCAGGAGGGACCCGTAGCCGTCGAGGTCCCCGCTGTCGAGGTAGTGGTACGCGAGGCGGACGTGGTCGACCCCGGAGTCGGTGATGACGGGGCTGGGCGGGATCCGCCTCGGGTGCCGGGTGGTCATGGGGGTCCTTTCGTACGGCCGCGTCCCCTCCGGGGGCGGCAGGTACACCGTCCTCCAGGCGCGCAACTCGGGGCTATCCCCGGCCTATCACCGGGACGGGGCTACGCGGCGCCACCACCGGGCCGCGATGGCCTGAACTGCACTGTCGCGTTCATCGCCACGAAATCTCCACACCATGGACAACCGCAGACGTGTTCGGGAAGACTGACCACCGCTCCACCCGTCTTCCCTCCCGGCTCGACCGCGTCGTGCACGCGGGGCGAGCGGGATCAGGTATGCCCCCAGCTGGGAGTCTCATGACCGTTTCGCCCGGCGGGGTTCCGCAGACCCCTGACTCGGTGGTGTTCCGTCTCCTCGGACCGTTACAAGTGACCGGTCTCGGCGGTCCGGTACGCATACCGCCCGGTCGGCAGGAGGTCATCCTGGCCGCCCTGCTGCTCGAGGCGAACCGCGTGGTGAGCACCGACTACCTCGTCGACCTGATCTGGGACGACGAGCCCCCGGACACGGCCCGCACCCAGGTGCAGATCTGCGTGTCGCGGCTGCGCAAGCTGTTCAGCACGGCGGTGGTGCCGGCGGCGATCACCACCCGGCCACCGGGGTACGTCCTCAAGACGGAGGGCGACCTCGTCGACTCCGCCCTGTTCGCCCGCGCGGCGGCCGAGGCACGTGCGCTGGCCAAGCAGGGGGCCCTGGGCGAGGCCGCGGAACTACTGCGCACAGCAAGCGAGTTGTGGCAGGGAGACTGCCTCAGCGGGGTGTCGAGCGACACCCTGCGGAGCAAGGCCCTGCAATGGGACGAGGAACGCCTCACGGTGGCCGAGACCCGCATCGGGCTGGAACTGGAACTGGGACGGCACCACCAGCTCGTCGGCGAGATCCAGTTGCTGGTGAGGGTGCACCCGCTGCGGGAGCGGCTGCGCGGGCAGCTGATGCTCGCCCTGTACCGCTCGGGGCGGCAGGCGGAGGCGCTGGAGAGCTACCGGGTCGGACGCGAGCTGCTGGTGGAGGAGCTCGGCCTGGAGCCGGGATCCGAACTGCGGGCGCTGGAATCAGCCATCCTTGCCGGTGAAGTCACCCCACCGTCGCGGCCCGGGGCGGGCGACTACGGCACCGGAGGTCCGGCCCGGAGTACGGGTACGGGTACGGGTACGGGTACGGGTACGGGTACGAGCGCTCCTTCGCCCGGTGCCGCTCCCCCGGCGGCGGTACCGGTCCCCGCCGCGGCGGGCGCAGCGACTGCGGCGGCCCTCGCCGCCGGCGAGGCGCCCGGGCCGGAGCGGCCCGCCCTGCTGCCGCCCGCGCTCCCGTCCGCGTCCGGCGCAGCCTCGTACCGGGAGGAGATTCCGCGCCAACTCCCCGCCGACACCTCCGATTTCGTCGGGGACGAGGCGCTGATCGAGGCGATCGAACGGACGCTGCTCGCCGAGGGCGGCCGGGCGGTGGGCCTGGCCGTGGTCGTGGGCAAGCCGGGCACCGGCAAGTCCACGCTGGCCACGCACATCGCACACCGGCTCAGCGAGAACGCCTTCCCCGACGGCCAGTTGTACTGCGATCTGCGCGGTACCGGCACTCCGGCGACCTCCTCCGAGGTGCTCGGCCGGTTCCTGCGCGCACTCGGCATCCCCGGGCCCGTGATCCCCGAATCGCAGGACGAGCGCGCCGAGATGTACCGCACCCTGATGGCGTCGCGGCGGGTGCTGGTGGTCCTCGACGACGCGGCGTCGGAGAGCCAGATCCGCCCGTTGCTGCCGGGGAACCGCAGCTGCGCCGTGCTCGTCACCAGCAGGGTCCGGCTGACCGGCCTGCCGGGCGCGCACCGCGTGGAACTCGACGTGATGAGCACCGAACACGCGCTGGAACTGCTGGTACGGGTGATCGGCGAGGACCGGGTGGGGCGCGAAGGGGCTTCCGCCGAGGCCCTGATCCGTACGGTGGGCGGACTGCCGCTGGCCCTGCGGATCGTCGCCGCCCGGCTGGCGGCCCGGCCGCACTGGACGCTCGCCTCGATGGTGCACCGCCTCGCCAACGAACGGCACCGCCTCGACGAACTGACCCACGGCGAAATGACGATGCGCGCGAGCCTCTCGCTCACGCACGACGGCCTGGCCGCGGCGGACCGCCGACTGCTGCGGCTGCTGAGCCTCGCGAAGGGGCCGACCCTCCCGGGCTGGCTGGCCGGGGCGCTGCTGGACGACGACCGCCCCTTCCCCTGCGACCTCCTCGAACCGCTCGTCGACGTACAGATGCTGGACGTCGTCGGGGTCGAGTCCACCGGCGGCTTCCGCTACCGCTTCCACGAGATCATCCGGGTGTTCGCGCGGGAGCAGCTCGCCGCGCACGACGAGCCCGCCGCGCAGACGTCGGCGCTCGGGCGGATGCTGGGCGGCTGGCTGTCGCTGGCCGAACAGGCCCACCGCCGCATCTACGGCGGGGACTTCACCGTGCTCCACGGCAGCGCACCGCGCTGGGAGCCGCCCGCTCCGTGCGTGGACGAACTCCTCGTCGATCCGCTGGAGTGGCTCGACAGCGAGCACGCGAACCTGGTCCAGGCCGTCGAGCACGCGGCGGCGGCGCAGATGGACGAACTGTGCTGGGACCTGGCAACGACGCTGACGACCCTGTTCGAGGGCCGGGGCTACTTCGACGACTGGGAGCGCACGCACCGGCTGGCGCTGGAGGCCGTCCGGGCCGCGGGCAACAAGCGCGGTACCGCGGCCCTGCTCAGCTCGATGGGTGTACTGCACCTCGGCCGCAGCCAGAAGGAGGAGTCCCGGGCGGCGCTGACCTCGGCGCTCGGGCTGTTCCAGGAGCTGGGCGACCCCCACGGGCTGGCGCTGTGCCACCGCGACCTGGCCCTGCTGGAACGGATGCAGGGCAACGAGGACCACGCGCTCACCCTGTACGACCGGGCGCTGCGGGATTTCGACCGGGTCGGTGACGTGGTGGGCCGGGCCATCGTCCTGACGCAGAGCGCGCAGATCTGGATGGTGCGCGGCCAGGCCTCGGCCGCGCAGGACCGGCTGGACGAGGCGCTCGGCATCTACCGTTCGGTGGGGTACACGGGCGGACAGGCCCGCACGCTGCGCAGGGCGGGCCAGCTGTCGCAGGCCCGCGGCGAACACGAGCGCGCGGTACGGACGTTCACCGAGGTGCTGGAGCTGTGCCGGGACAGCGGTGACGTGATCGGCGAGGGGCACCTGCTGCGGGACCTGGGTCATGCGCACGCGGAGCTCGGCCGTGGTGAGGCCGCCCGGGGGTTCTACGCGCAGGCGCTGTCGGTCCGCGAGCAGATCATGGACCAGGGCGGGGCGGCGCTGGTGCGGCTGGATCTGGCGAGGCTGCTGGTGGCGAGCGGGGGCGCCGGTGAGCGCTCGCGGTCGCGGGAGCTGCTGGAGAGTTCGGTACGGGTGTTCCGCGAGCGGCGGATGGACGCGGAACTCACCGAGGCGATGCGGCTGCTGGGTTCGGCCGCGCTGCCGGCCAGGCCGGTCGTGGTCCAGATGCCCGGCCAGATCACCGGTGGCGCTCCTGCGAACCCGGGCCTGGGGGCGGGTCTGGGCTCGGCGGCAAGTCTGGGCTCGGTGGCGGGGCTGAGCTCGGCGGCCCCTCATACACCGGCGAGCGGAGCCGCTGCCGGGGTCTGACACCGGGCCGGCGGGGGGGACGTCAGTCCCACGGGTTGGTGTCCGTGGTGGTGCTCGGGGAGGGGGTGGCCTGCGGGGCCGGGTTGCCGGCCGTGGTGGCGGGGGCGACGGGGCCGTCGGCCTGGGCGACCTGGGTACCGAGCACCGCGGCTCCGGCGATGGCGACGGTGACGAGGGCGGTGCGGAAGGCGGTGGCGAGCGTCATTTCTGAGTCCCTTCGTCGGTGCGCTCCGGGTCTTCCGGGGCGCTTCCTTCGTTCTGGGACAGACATTAGGAAGAGCCGGAATCCCCGCACCGGCCCTCTCCCTATCCCCGCGCTATCACGGAACTCCGTGCGCCGTGATAGCCGCGGGCCCGCCCGCCGATAGCGGCGCCGGGCGGGGCCGCGCCGGGCCCGCCCGGTGATAGGGCGGCCCACCGGAGGCGGTTCGTCCGGGGATGCCGGGGCGATAGCGCGCTGCCGACGATAGGGATCAGGAACCGGGCCGCATCACCCCAGGCCCTGTCGTTCCCCACCACCACCGCCGGGAGCGCACATGCACAGCACGGCCGTCGCCGCCGCAGTCCCCCTCGCACAGGAGGCCACCCGACTGGGGGTCCTGATCCGGGCCCACCGGCTGCGGATCGGGCTCACCCAGCGGGAGCTGGCCGACCTGTCCACCATCAGCGTCCGCGCCATCCGCGATCTGGAGCAGGGCAAGGCGAGACGGCCCCGCCCCGACACCCTGCGCCTGATGGCCGACGCGCTGCGACTGGGTCCGCGGGCCCGGGCCTCCCTCGAGGCGGCCGTCCACCGGGGGCGGGCGACCGGTGCGGGCTGGGAGCAGCCGCCCGCACCGCCGACGGCCCTGCACCCGATGGTGGGCCGGGAGGCGGAGCTGGCGGGGCTGGAGCGGGAGCTCTCCTCGGGCGCGGAGCGGCTGGTCCACCTGGTGGGGCTGGCCGGTGTGGGCAAGACGCGGCTGGCGCTGGCGGTGGCCGAGCGGCTGCACGCGGCCGGGATGCCGGTGCTCTGGCACGCCTTCCCCGGTGCGGCGGCCGACCACTTGGGCTGCGCGGACGGCGAGCCCGCGGCCCGGGTCGCGGCTGCGGTCGCCGAGCTGCTCGCACCGGAGACCGCAGCGGAGACCGCATCGGAGACCAAAGCAGCGGCCGCAGGCGCCTCGGGCTCACCGAGCGCGGTCGACTCCCTGGCCGAACTACTGGGTGATCAGAGCGTATTGCTGGTGCTCGACGGCGCTGCGGCGGGTGTGGCCCGGTGCGGCCGGCTGACGGGCCTGCTGCGCGCCTGCCCGGGCCTGCGGCTGCTGGTGACCTCCGACCAGCCGTGGGAGGTGCCGGGTGAGCGGATCTTCCTGCTGGCGCCGCTGGAGGTGCCCGCCGCCGGGGCGGTGGACGCGTCGGCTCCCGCGGTGAGGCTGTTCCTCGACCATGTCCGGCGGGTACGGCCGGAGTTCGTCCCGACGGCGGCCGACGCGGAGCGGGCGGCGTGGATCAGCCGGCGGCTGGACGGGCATCCGGGGGCACTGGCCGCGGCCGCCTCCTGGCTGGTCGTGTGCGATCTGCCCGCGCTGTGCCACAGCCTCGACGAGGACCCGGTGGCCCTGCTCGACCACTTGGGCGGCCGGCCGGGGGCCGACGGGCTCCGCGGTGTGCTGCGCCACCGGCTGGACCGGCTCTCGCCCGCCGCGCGGGAGCTGCTGGAGGCGCTGTGCGGCCGGTCCGGGGAGGAGTTCGAGCTGGCCGGGATCACCGCCCTCACCGGCGGCGGCCTGGCGGAGTCCGGCCGGCTGCTGCGCGAGCTGCTGATCAGCGGTGTGGTGCGCGCCGCGCACGAGGGCGGCAGCTCCCGCTTCCGGGTCCTGGGCCTGGTCCGGGCCGCGTGCCCGGCCGCCGTCGCGGAGCCCCGTACGGCTGCCGCCACTGCCGCCTGAACTGCTGGCCGAGTGCCGGAGCAACTGCCGCCCGCCCCGGGAGCCCGCCGGTTGGATGGCGTACGGCCGGACCGCACGGCAGAACCCGGACCCGCACGGCAGAACCCGGACAGCACGGCAGGACCCCGGACCCGCACGGCAGGACCCGGACCGGCGTCCGGACCCCGCTCGACCGCCCGCCACGGAGACCATTTTGAGGAGCACCGGCATGTCCCCCAAGCCCGCTGAACCGAGCAGCACCGCGCACGGGCCGGTCGCTGCGCGACTGCCGCTGTCGGCGGCGCAACGCGACATCTGGATGGCCCACGGACTCGACGCCTCCGGCTGCCGCTACAACATCGGGGAGTACCGCGAGATCCTGGGCGACCTCGATCCGCAGCTGCTCGCCCGGGCCTGGTACCAGCTGGCCCGCGAGGCGGACGCGCTGCGCATCCGGGGCACCGGTGCGGACGAGGACGGCTCCCTGTGGCAGCTGGTGCGGGCCGAACCGGGCGACCGGCGGCTGGAGTTGCTGGACTTGAGCGGTGAGGCGGACCCCGCGGGTGCGGCCCGGGACCGGATGGACGCGGAGCTGGCCCGGCCCTTCGACCTCGCGGACGGCTGGCTGACCCGGCACGTCCTGATCGATGCGGGAACCGCGCCCGGCGGCGAACGGCGCTGGTTCTACTTCCACGCCTTCCACCACCTGGCCGTCGACGGCCTGGGTGTCGCCCTGATGGATCAGCGGCTGGTGGAGCTGTACGAGCGGGCGGCGGCCGGCGAGCCCTGGGGGCCGAGCCCGTTCGGGACGCTGGAGGCCCTGTTCGCCGAGGACGCGGAGTACCGGACCTCGCCGGAGGCGGCGGCGGACCGGGCGCACTGGGCCGGGCACCTCGCGGGGCTGCCGCAGACCCCGCGGCTCGGCGAAGGCCGCAGCGGCGGGCCGGTGCCGGGTGCGCTGCCCTTCGTACGGCGCACCGTGGTGCTGCCGCCGGACCGGGCGGACCGGCTGCGGGCGGTGGCGCGGGCGCAGCGGGCACCGTGGACGATGCTGGTGATCGCTCTCGTCGCGGCCTACGTGCACCGGGTGAGCGGGAGCTCCGAGCCGGTGCTCGGCCTACCGGTGACGGGGCGGCGTACGGAACTGGCCCGGCGCACACCGGGGATGATGTCGAACGTGGTGCCGCTGCGGGTGCCGGTGGCACCCGAAGGCACGCTCGCCGAGCTGCTGGCGGCCGTGGTCAAGGAGACCCGGCAGGGTCTGGCGCACCAGCGCACGCGGTACGAGGACATGTGCCGGGACCTGGGTGTAGGCGAGTCGGAGCGGCGGATCACGGCCCCGCTGGTCAACATCATGGCGTTCACCCCCGGGATGCGGTTCTGCGGCTTCCCGACGATTCAGCACAACTTGAGCAACGGTCCCGTGGAGGACCTGGCGGTCGGTGTCTACGACCTGGGGCCCGAGGACGGGCTCCGGATCGACTTCGATGCGGCGCCGCAGGTCTGCGACCTCGCCGCGGTGGCCGGGCACCAGGACCGGTTCCTGCGCTTCGTGACGACGGCGCTCGACTCCGATCTCGAAGTACCGCTACCCGAGGTGGAGTTGCTCGGTCAGGCCGAGCGGCGCCAGGTGCTGGAGGAGTGGACCGGCCGGCGCACCGACATCGGGGAAGACACCCTCGTGGACCGCTTCGAGGAGCAGGCCCGCACCCGCCCCGGCGCCCGCGCCCTGGTCTTCGGCGACGAGGAACTCACCTACGCCGAACTCGACACCCGCGCCAACCGACTCGCCCACCACCTCACCGAACACGGCCTCGCACGCGGCGACTTGGCAGGCATCCTGCTCGACCGCGGCACCGAGTTCGCCGTCGCCCTCCTCGCCGTCCTCAAGACCGGCGCCGGATACGCACTCCTGGACCCCGAGTTCCCCGACGAACGACTCGCCGGCACGGCCGTCGAGGCCGGTCTGCGGGTGCTGGTGAGCGACGGGCCGCACCATGCCCGGGTGGCCGGACCCTGGACGACCGTCCTGGTCGACGCCGAGAGCGGGGCCGTCGCGCGGCAGCCGTCCACGCCCCTGGGCATCTGGCTGACGCCCGCCGACACGGCCTGCGTGATGTTCACGTCCGGCTCCACCGGACGCCCGAAGGGCATCCTCTCCTCCCACCGCAACCTCGTCTCCACCCTCACCGCCCAGACCTACGCGCACTTCGGTCCGGAGGAAGTCTTCCTCCAGTGCTCCCCTGTCTCCTGGGACGCTTTCAGCCTCGAATTCTGGGGCGCCCTCCTGCACGGCGGCACCACCGTCCTCCAACCCGGGCAGCGCCCCGAACCCGCGGCCATCGCCGCGCTGGCCCCGAGCCGGGGCGTCACGATGCTCCAGCTGTCCTCCAGCCTCTTCAACTTCCTGACCGACGAGCACCCGGAGACCTTCGCCACCACCCGGATCGTCTACACGGGCGGCGAACCCGCCTCCCCCACCCACGTCCACCGCCTCCACTCCCTCCACCCGGACCTGACCATCACCAACGGCTACGGCCCCGCCGAATCCATGGGCTTCACCACCACCCACCCCGTCCCGGCCACGGCCGAGGTGACGGGCACGGTGTCCATCGGACGGCCGCTGACGAACAAGCACGCCTACGTCCTCGACGCGCGACTGCGCCCCTCGCCGCCCGGCACCACCGGCGAGCTTTACCTGGCCGGCGACGGCCTCGCACACGGCTATCTCGCCCAGCCCGGCACCACCGCGGCCAGCTTCCTGCCCAACCCCTACGGCCCGCCCGGCTCCCGCCTCTACCGCACCGGCGACCAGGCCCACTGGGACACCGAAGGCAACCTCCACTACACCGGCCGCACTGACACCCAGATCAAGATCCGCGGCTTCCGCGTGGAACCCACCGAGATCGAGACCGTGCTGACCGGCCATCCCCGCATCGCCCAGGCCACCGTGGTGCACACCACCCACCTGACGGCCTACGTCACCCTGGTACCCGGCACAGGGTCCGCCGCGGGACCCGGCACAGGCCCCGCCGCCCTGAAGAGCTGGCTGCGCGAGCGGCTCCCGGAGCACATGGTCCCGGCGCAGTTCGCGGTACTGGACCGGCTGCCGCTCACCCCGAACGGGAAGATCGACAAGCGGGCCCTGCCGGCCGTCGAGCTTCCGCTGACGGCCGGCGGCCGCCAGCCCCGTACCGAGCTGGAGGAGATCGTCCGGACCCTGGTCAGCGAGGTCCTCGGCTCCCCGGCCCCGCTCTCCATCGACGACGGGTTCTTCGACCACGGCGGCCACTCGCTGCTGGCCGCCCGTCTGGTCAACCGGATCGGCTCCACGCTCGGCGTCGCCCTCACCCTGCGCGACGTCTTCCAGCACCCCACCCCGGCGGCGCTGGCCCGCCAGGTCACGGCCGCCTCGGGCCGGCCCGTGCTGCCTCCGCTGGCCCGGGCCGCCGTGCGGCCCGAGCGGCTGCCGCTGTCCTTCGCCCAGCAGCGTCTCTGGCTGGTGTCGGGTCTGCAGGAGCAGGGGACCTCGTACAACGTGCCGATGACGGTGCGGCTGGACGGCGCCGTGGACGTGGCGGCGCTGCGGGCCGCCTTCGGTGACCTCGTCGGCCGGCACGAGCCGCTGCGAACCCGGTTCACCACCGTGGACGGCGACCCCCGGCAGGTCGTCGACCCGGCAGGGCCGGCCGTGTTCGAGGTCCGTACGGTGGCCCCGCACGCGCTGGACGCCGAACTGCTGTCGGCTGCCCGGCACTCCTTCGACCTGGCCGCCGAACATCCCTTGCGGGCGACGCTGTTGCGGACCGGGGAGACCGATTCCACCCTGCTCGTCCTGATGCACCACATCGCCACCGACGGCCAGTCGCTGCGCCCGCTCTTCGACGACCTGTCGGCCGCATACGCGGCGCGCCGGGAGGACCGCGCCCCCGACTGGGCCCCGCTGCCCGCGGACTACGCCGACTACGCGCTCTGGCAGCGCGCCGCGCAGGCCGACGGCGGGGTGCTGGAGGGCCAACTGGCCTACTGGAAGTCGGCGCTGGGCGGGCTGCCGGAGGAGCTCGGGCTGGTCACCGACCGGCCGCGGCCCGCGGTGGCCGGGCAGCGCGGCGGGGCGGTGCGCGTGGACTTCGGGCGCCGCCTGCACAAGCGGATCGTCGAGCTGGCGCGCGCCGAACGGTGCACCCCGTTCATGGTGGTGCAGGCGGCGCTGGCCGCGCTCCTGACCCGGATGGGCGCGGGGACGGACATCCCCCTCGGCTCACCGGTCGCGGGACGGACGGACGAGGCCCTGTCGGACCTGGTGGGCTTCTTCGTCAACACGCTCGTGCTGCGGACCGACACCTCGGGCGATCCTGCCTTCCGCGAGTTGCTGGCCCGGGTGCGGGCCGCCGACCTGGACGCCTTCGCCCATCAGGACGCCCCCTTCGACCTGGTGCTGGAGGCCGTCAATCCGACGCGTACGCTGGCCCGGCACCCGCTGTTCCAGATCTGCCTGGCCCTGGAGTCGGGCCCCGCGGTCACCCCGGACCTGCCGGGCCTGCGGGCCGGGGCCGCGGAGCCGCTGGCGACGGGCGCGGTCAAGTTCGACCTGGAGTTCCTGCTGCGGGCCGAGCCGGACGGGCCGCTGACGGGTGCGGTGCTGTACAGCTCCGACCTGTACGAGCACGGCACCGTGGAGCGGCTGGCGGACATGCTGCGGCGCACGCTGGAACACGTCGTGGCCGCCCCGGAAGTCGCCTTGTCGGAGCTGGAGTTGCTCGGTGAGGCCGAGCGGCGCCAGGTGCTGGAGGAGTGGACCGGCCGGCGCACCGCCATCGGCGAGGACACCCTCGTGGACCGCTTCGAGGAGCAGGCCCGCACCCGCCCCGGCGCCCGCGCCCTGGTCTTCGGCGACGAGGAACTCACCTACGCCGAACTCGACACCCGCGCCAACCGACTCGCCCACCACCTCACCGAACACGGCCTGGGTCGAGGCGACTTGGCGGGCATTCTCCTCGACCGCGGCACCCACTTCGCCGTCGCCCTCCTCGCCGTCCTCAAGACCGGCGCCGGATACGCACTCCTGGACCCCGAGTTCCCCGACGAACGGCTCGCGGGGACCGCACGGGACGCGGCGGTCGGCATCCTCGTCACCGACGCGCGCCACCACGCCCGGGTGGCCGGGCCGTGGACCTCCGTGCTCGTGGACTCCGAGGCGGAGGCGATCGGCCGACGATCCGCCACCCGCCCGGGCATACGCCTCACCCCCGCCGACGCGGCCTGCGTGATGTTCACGTCCGGCTCGACGGGTCGCCCCAAGGGGATCCTGTCCTCCCACCGCAACCTCGTCTCCACGGTCACGGCCCAGACCTACGCGCACTTCGGTCCGGAGGAAGTCTTCCTCCAGTGCTCGCCCGTGTCCTGGGACGCCTTCAGCCTCGAATTCTGGGGCGCCCTCCTGCACGGCGGCACCACCGTCCTCCAACCCGGACAGCGCCCCGAACCGGCAGCCATCTCCGCACTGTCGCAGCGCCACTCCGTGACCATGCTCCAGCTGTCCTCCAGCCTCTTCAACTACCTCACCGACGAGCACCCGGACACCTTCACCACCACCCGCATCGTCTACACGGGCGGCGAACCCGCCTCCCCCACCCACGTCCACCGCCTCCACTCCCTCCACCCGGACCTGACCATCACCAACGGCTACGGCCCCGCCGAATCCATGGGCTTCACCACCACCCACCCCATCCCGGTCTCGGACCGCCCGACCCCGACCGTGTCCATCGGCCGGCCGCTCACCAACAAGCAGGCCTACGTCCTGGACGCCCGCCTGCACCCGACACCGCCCGGCGCCACCGGCGAGCTCTACCTCACCGGTGACGGCCTGGCGCACGGCTACCTCGGCCAGCCCGGCACCACCGCGGCGAGCTTCCTGCCCAACCCCTACGGCCCGCCCGGATCCCGCCTCTACCGCACCGGCGACCAGGCCCACTGGGACGCCGAGGGGAACCTCCACTACACCGGCCGCACCGACACCCAGATCAAGATCCGCGGCTTCCGCGTGGAGACGACGGAGATCGAGACCGTCCTCACCACCCACCCGGACATCGCCCAGGCCACCCTCTCGACCCACCCCGACCACCACAACACGCCCCAGCTGACGGCCTACCTCGTCGCGACCGACCCCGGCCTCTCGGGGCAGGACGTCCGGCTCTGGCTGCGCACGCTGCTGCCGGACCACATGGTCCCGGCCTTCGTGGTCCTGCTGGACCGGCTGCCCCTCACCCCGAACGGGAAGATCGACAAGCGGGCCCTGCCCGTCCCCGAGGCGGCCGCCACGGTAGGCGGGCGCGCTCCGCGCACCGAGCTGGAGGCGTCGGTCCTCGCGCACTTCGCCGAGGCCCTGAACACGACGGCGCCGCTCTCCATCGACGACGGCTTCTTCGACCTCGGGGGCCACTCCCTGCTGGCCGCCCGCCTCACCAACCGGATCGGCGCCGCCCTCGGCGTCACCCTCGCCCTCCGCGACGTCTTCCAGCACCCGACACCCGCCACCCTCGCCGCGCGCATAGAGAGCCTGCGCCGGTCCGCCCCGGCGGCGCCCCGCCGGGCCCGGCCCGCGCTCCGCCGCCGCACCCCCGACCAGGAACGGAGTTCCTCATGAGCAACGACACGTACCCGGACTTCACGCCCGCCCCCGACGACGTGGTGTGGGACCTGCCCGGCGAGGGCCCGCAGCGGACCTCGCTGCTGGTCCTGCCGCACGCCGGCGGCAACGCGCACGCGTACGCCGAATGGCGCCGGTACCTGCCCGCCGACGTCCGGCTGCTGATCGGCCAGTACCCCGGCCGGGGCGCCCGCTTCGCCGAGGACCTGCCCCGTACGATCGCCGACCTGGCCGGCCCCGTCGTGGCCTCGCTGCCCGCGGGCACCACCGACGACCTGGTGGTGCTCGGGCACAGCATGGGCTCGCTGGTCGCCTTCGAGGTGGTACGGGCCCTGCAGGCGGCGGGCCGGACCCCGCGGGCCCTGGTCGCCTCGGCCTGCCGGGCCCCCTTCCTCGCCAACCCGTGCGCGGTGCACCCCGAACTCCTGGACGACGACGAACTGGTCGCGGCCATCAAGGAGCGCGGCGGCACCGACGACGGCATCCTCGACGAGCCGGAGCTGCGGGAGATCATCATCCCGTCCATCCGCGCCGACTTCGCGATCGACGACGTCTACCGCTGCGAGGAGTCCGAGGCCCGCGTGGACTGCCCGCTGACGGTGATCGGCGGGGACGCCGACCCGGTCGCCCCGGCCGCCTCGCTGGACCGCTGGGCACAGCTCACCGACCACCCCTTCGCCTCGTTCGTGCTGCCCGGTGGCCACTTCTACTTCCAGGAGCAGCTCCCCGAGTTCTTCGCCGTCCTCGGCACCGTCCTGGACTCCGACCTCGGTTCAGGCCTCGGCTCCGCAGTCGGCGGCCGGGCCACGGCCGGCTCCGCCGCCTGACCGCCCGCCGCTTCCTCCTTCACACCTCGGTCTTTTCAACTCCGCGCCCCCTTAAGGACTTTCCATGACCACGTTCGCAGACGCCCCGGCCGACACCGGTATCCGCCCGATCCGCGAGGCGGGCAAGCCCGTCGTCGTCCAGACCCCGGCCGGCGCCGACCTGGAGACGGCCGTCGCCTGGCTGAACGCCCACCGCGGCGACATCCAGGCCGAGTTGCACCGTTCGGGTGCGGTCCTCCTGCGCGGGCTGCCGGTCTCGGACGCGGCGAGCTTCGCCGCCGCCCGCGACGCGCTGATCCAGCAGCGCGCCGGCTACAAGGAGAAGGCGACCCCGCGCACCGACTTCGGCGAGGGCGTCTTCTCCTCCACCGACCTGCCGGCCGTGCAGCCGATCCGGCTCCACAACGAGAACAGCTACACCCTCGACTTCCCCGGCGTGCTGCTGTTCGGCTGCGTGATCGCCCCCGAGGAGGGCGGCGCCACCACGGTCGGTGACATGCGGGAGGCGCTGCGCCTGCTGCCGCCGGAGCTGGTGGAGCGGTTCGCCCGGGCCGGCTGGCTGCTCGTGCGCAACTACTCGGAGCTCGCGGGCCTGCCCTGGTACAAGACGTTCGCGACCGAGGACAAGGCCGTCGCGGAGGCCTACTGCGAGGAGAACACGGTCGGCTACGAATGGGTCGAGGAGGACGACTCGATGATCACCCGGCAGCGCCGGTCGGCGATCGTCACCCACCCCGCCACCGGCGAGCGGACCTGGTTCAACCACTTCGCCTTCTGGAACAGCCGCACCCTGGACCCCGACATCCGCGAGGTGCTCGTGGAGACGTACGGCGAGGACGGCCTGCCCTTCAACACCTACCTGGGCGACGGGACGCGCCTGACGGACGCCGAGGTCGACGCGATCAACGAGGTGTACGACCGCGTCACGGTCCGCGAGACCTGGCAGCAGGGCGACCTGATGCTCGTCGACAACATCCTGTGCGCCCACGGCCGCGAGGCCTACAAGGGCGACCGCAAGATCCTGGTCGCCATGGGAGAGCCGGTGGCCCTGGCCGACTGCGCCCCCGCCACCCAGCCGTCCACCACCGTTTTCGCCGGGGAGTGACCACCATGACCGCCGTGCTTCCCGAGCGTTCCCGTACCTCAGCGTCCCTGCCGGACGACACCCGGCGCACCGTCGCCGACCTCATGGACCGACTCGCGCTGGTCCCCGCCGCGCGGACCGCCGTCGTCGCGGCCGACCGCGAGCTGACCTTCGGCGCGCTGCGCGCCGAGGCCATGCGGATCGCCGCCCGCCTCACGGCCCGCGGCATCGGGCCCGAGAGCGTGGTCGCCCTCGCCCTGCCGCGCGGCGCCGGCCTCGTGGCCGCGCTGATCGGCACCCTGACCGCGGGCGCCGCCTACCTGCCGGTCGACCCGAAGCTGCCCGCCGAGCGGCGCCGCTACCTGGTCGAGGACTCCGGCGCCGACCTGGTCGTGACGGCCGGTACCGACTCCGAGCCGCTCGCCGCCGGTACCGAGCACCTGTCCCTGGCCGAACTGACCGCGCCGGACGGTGCCTCCGAGTCCGCGTACGCCCCGGTGGCCGTGTCCGCCGACACCCTCGCCTACGTGATCTACACCTCCGGTTCGACCGGCCGTCCCAAGGGCGTGGAGATCGGCCGGGCCGCCGCCTCGGCGCTGCTCGCCGAGCTGGAGGGCGCGGGGATCGCGGCCACCGAGGGCGGCCGGGTCGGCTGGAACGCCTCCCCCTCCTTCGACGCGTCCGTGCAGCAGTGGGTGCGCATCTGCCGCGGCGACACCCTGGTGATGATCGACGAGGAGACCCGCGCCGACCCGGCGCTGCTGGCCCGGTTCGTCGACGAACAGGCCCTGACCGACCTCGACATCACCCCCTCGCACGCCGAGCCGCTGCTGGACCTGCTGAGCGCGGACGGCGGGCCGCGCCCGCTGACGCTCCTCATCGGCGGGGAGGCGGTCGGCCCGGAGCTGTGGCGGCGCCTCGCGGCGAAGGGGGCGCAGGGCGTCCTGCGCACGGTGAACCTCTACGGGCCCACCGAGTGCACGGTGGACTCCACGGCCGGCTGGATCGACGGCGCCGACGAGCCGCACATCGGCAGCGTGCTGCCCGGACTGCGCATGCGGGTGCTCGACGAGCAGCTGAACCCGGTCGCCGAGGGCGGTAGCGGCGAGCTGTACCTGGCCGGCCCGCGCGTGGGCCGCGGCTACCGGCGCCGGCCCGCCCTGACGGCGGAGCGGTTCACCGCCGACTCGGGCGCGGACGCCGCGTACGGCGGGCGGATGTACCGCACGGGCGACCTCGTACGGCTGCTGCCCGAAGGCCGGCTGGGCTACCTGGGCCGGGCCGACGGGCAGGTCAAGCTGCGCGGGCACCGCATCGAGCTCCCGGAGATCGAGGCCGCGCTGACGGCGGTCGAGGGGGTCGCGGAGGCGGCCGTCGTGCTCCTCGACGAGGTGCACGGGGCGCCCGGGCTGGTGGCGTACTACCGCGCCGCGTCGGGCGGGGCCACCGGTGTCACCGAGGGCGCGCTGCGCGAGCACCTGGGGGCGGCGCTGCCCGCCTACATGCTCCCGGCGGCCTTCGTCGCGCTGGAGCGCTTCCCGACCACCACCAACGGCAAGCTGGACCGGGCCGCGCTGCCCGCCCCGGCCGCCGCCTCCCCCGGGCCCGTCCCGGCCGCCGAGGGCCTGACCCGGTCGCAGGAGCTGATCGCGGGCGTCTGGGCGGCGGTGCTCGGCGCCTCCCGCATCGGCCCCGACGACAACTTCTTCAAGCTGGGCGGCCATTCGCTCCTCGCCATCAAGCTGGTGTCGCGGGTCCGGGCCGAACTGGGCGTCGCCCTGCCGGTGAAGGCGGTCTACGCCAACCCGCGCCTGCGGGACCTCGCCTCCCACCTCGACACGCTCGTCGCGGCCACCGCCGGTGCCAGCGCCGACGCGGCCACCGCGCGCCAGGACAGTTAGGACAGTCAGGACATGACCGAGATCCCGTTGTCGTTCGCCCAGCGCCGGCTGTGGTTCCTGGGCCGGCTCCACGGACCGTCCGCCACCTACAACGCCCCCGTGGTCGTGCACTTGGACGCGGTGCCCGACACCGCGGCCCTCGGCGCCGCGCTGGCCGATGTGGTGGAGCGGCACGAGGTGCTGCGGACCGTGCTGCCGGCCGGGGCCGACGCGGAGCCGTACCAGCGGGTGCTGGCGGCCGCCGCGGTACCCGGGCTCACCACGGGAGACTGCTCGCCCGGTGAACTGGACGCCGCCGTCGCCGCGTTCACCCGGCAGGCGATCGACATCACCGCCGAACCGCCGCTGCGCGCCCGGCTGCTGCTCCCGGGCGACGGGACCTCGGTACTCGTCCTGCTCATCCACCACGTGGCCACCGACGGATGGTCCGTACGCCCCCTGCTGCGCGACCTCGCCGAGGCCTACGGGGACCGCCTCGCGGGCCGGGCACCGGACCGGGAGCCGCTGCCGGTCCAGTACGCGGACTACAGCCAGTGGCAGCACGAGCTGCTCGGCGACCCCGCCGACCCGGACAGCCTCGCCCACGAGCAGCTGGCGCACTGGCGGGAGGTCCTGGCCGGCGCTCCGCAGGTCATCGCCCTGCCCGCCGACCGGCCGCGCCCGGCGGAACCGTCGGGCCGGGGCGCCACCGTGACCTCCCGGCTGGACGCGGCCGGCCACCGCGGGCTGCTTGCCCTGGCCCGCGGCCACCGGGCGAGCCTGACCATGGCGGCGCGCGCCGCGCTGGCGGCGGCGCTGTCGGCCGCCGGGGCGGGCGAGGACGTCGTGATCGGTGCGCCCGTCGCGGGGCGGCCCGACGAGGACCTGTACGACCTGGTCGGCTTCTTCGTCAACTCCCTTGCCCTGCGGACGGATCTGTCGGGCGATCCCTCGGTCGGCGCGCTGCTGGGACGGGTACGGGACGCCGATCTGGCCGCGTACGAGCACCAGGAGCTTCCCTTCGACCTGCTGGTGGAACGGCTCGCACCGGAACGGGCCCTGGGCCACCACCCCTTCTTCCAGACGATGTTGACGGTGGACGCGGGCGCCGGGTCGTCCGAGCCGGTGGAACTGGCCGGCGGGATCCGCGGACGGCTGGAGGATGTCGGCCTGGACGCGGCCAAGTTCGACCTCACCTGGTACTGCGCGGAGCGGTACACCGCGGACGGCGCCCCCGACGGGATCGAGCTCGCCCTCCAGTACGCGGTGGACCTCTTCGACGAGGAGACGGCGCGGCTGCTCCTGGAGGTGTACGCACGGGCCCTGGGCGCGTTCGCCGCCGCGGCGCAGGACCCGGACCGGCTCCTCGGCGAGCTGGACCTGGTGACGGCCGGGGAATCCCGGGCACTGGCCGCCCGGCACGCGGCGGCTGCCCCGGACGCGGCCGCTCCGGCTTCGGCCGGGCCGGTGCGCCGCGACGTCCTGTCGCCGCGCGAGGAGATCCTGTGCGGACTGTTCGCGGAGGTGCTGGGCCGCGAGACCCAGGGCGCCGACGCCAACTTCTTCAAATCGGGGGGCCATTCGCTGCTGGCGAGCAAGCTGGTCAACCGGATCCGGGGCGCGCTCGGCCTGGAGCTCGGCATCCGCGACCTGTTCCTGGCCCCGACCCCGACCGCGCTGCACCGGCGTCTCGCCGAACTGGGCGGCGCGGCCACGAGCAGGCCGGCGCTGACGGCCGCGGCGGACCGGCCGGAGCGGCTCCCGCTGTCGGCGGCGCAGCGGGCGCTGTGGCTGCTGGACCGGATCGAGGGGCCTTCCGCGACGTACAACGCGCCGCTGGTGCTGCGGCTGGCGGAGGTCCCGGACCGGGTGGCGCTCACGGCAGCGCTGGGTGACGTGGTGGGGCGGCACGAGGTGCTGCGCACCGTGTACGGCTCCGAGGGCGGCGAACCGTACCAGCGGGTGGTCGGCGTGGCCGGGGCCTCCGGCCTGGAGACCTCCGGGCTGGAGGTGACGCGGTGCGCCCCGCAGGACCTGGAGGGGCTGGTCGCCGGCTTCGGCCGGGAGCCCTTCGACCTCGCGGTGCGGCCGCCTCTGCGGGCCCGGCTCTTCCTTCCGGGGGACGGCGCCGCGGTACTGGTGCTGCTGGTCCACCACATCGCGACCGACGGGTGGTCGATCGCCCCGCTGCTGCGGGACCTGGGCGAGGCCTACGAGGCCCGGCGCACGGGCCGGGCACCCGCCTGGCGGGCGCTGCCGGTGCAGTACGCCGACTACGCCCTGTGGCAGCGCGAGCTGCTGGCGGATCCGGCGGGGCTGCTCGGCTTCTGGAAGACGGCACTGGACGGCATGCCGTCCCGTACCCCCCTGCCGACGGACCGGCCCCGGCCGGCCGAGCCCTCGGGGCGGGCGGTGACGGTGTCGGCCGGGCTGGACGCCGGGGCGCACCGCGCGCTGCTCTCCCTGGCGCGCGGGCACCGGGCCAGCCTGTTCATGGTGGCCCGCTCCGCCCTGGCTGCGGCCCTGTCCGCGGCCGGGGCCGGGGAGGACCTGGCGATCGGCACCCCGGTGGCGGGCCGGCCCGACCAGGACCTGCACGATCTGGTGGGCTGCTTCGTCAACTCCCTGGTGCTGCGCACCGATCTGTCCGGTGACCCTACGGTCGGCGCGTTCGTCGAGCGGGTACGGGACGCTGACCTGGCCGCCTTCGACCACCAGGACCTGCCCTTCGACGTGCTGGTGGAGCAGCTCGCCGAGCCGGGCCGGGCCCTGGGCGAACACCCCTTCTTCCAGGTGATGCTGACGGTGCAGGAGGCCGCGGACGACACCGTGCGGCTCGGCGGGGTCCGGGGGCGGGCGACGAGCACGGACCTCGGCGCCGCCAAGTTCGACCTGTCCTTCCACTGCGCCGCACGGCGGGGTGCGGACGGCGCGCCCGGCGGACTGGACGTGCACGTGCAGTACGCCGAGGACCTCTTCGACGAGGAGACGGCGCGGCTGCTGCTGGCGGTGTACGTACGGGCGCTGCGCGCGTTCGCGGACTCGGCGCAGACCCGGCTGGGCGCGCTGGAGCTGGTGACGGCCGAGGAGGGTACGGGGCTCGCCCGGCGCCGGGAGCGCCTCGCCGCGGCGGCGGCTGCTACGGCTGCTGCTGCTGCTACGGCTGCGGCTGCGCACGGGCCGACGGCTGCGGCGCCCGTGGCGCTCTCGCCCCGGGAGGAGATCCTCTGCGGGCTCTTCGCCGAGGTGCTGGGGCGCGAGCGGATCGCCGCCGACGCCAACTTCTTCAAATCGGGCGGGCATTCACTGCTCGCCAGCAAGCTCGTCAACCGGATCCGGGCGGTGCTCGGGGTCGAGGCGGGCATCCGCGACCTGTTCCTGGCGCCCACGGCCACGGCCCTGCACCGGCGGCTCGCCGCGGCGGGCCCGGCCGGCGCCCGGCCCGCCCTGGAGCCCGTGGAGCGGCGGCCCGAGCGGCTTCCGCTGTCGTACGCGCAGCGCCGGCTGTGGTTCACCGACCAGCTGGAGGGCCCCTCCCCCGCCTACAACATCGCCCTGGTGCGGCGCCTGGACCGGCCGCTGGACCCGGCGGCGCTCGCCGACGCCCTGGCCGACGTGGTGTCCCGGCACGAGGTGCTGCGCACGGTGTACGGGGCCGAGGGCGGCGAACCGTACCAGCGGGTGCTGGAGCGGGCCCGGCCGCAGCTGGAGCTGGCCCGACCGCAGGACGTCGGCGCCGCCGTGGACGAGGCGGCGGGGCACGTCTTCGACCTGACCCGCGATCTCCCGCTGCGGGCCTGGCTGTTCCTGCCGGACGGGGAGGGTCCGCAGACACTGGTCCTGCTGCTGCACCACATCGCGGCCGATGGCTGGTCCACGGGGCCCCTGCTGGCCGATCTGGCCGCCGCGTACGAGGCCCGGCTCGCCGGCCGGTCCCCCGGCACGCCGCCGCTTCCGGTGCAGTACGCCGACTACACGCTGTGGCAGCGGGAGCTGCTCGCCGACGCCCGGCCCCAACTGGACTTCTGGCAGCGGACCCTGGCCGGCCTGCCCCCGCTGATCGACCTGCCGGCGGACCGGCACCGGCCCGCCGAGCCCTCCGGGCGCGGAGCCCTCACCGGTTTCGCGGTGTCCCCGGACACCCATGGCCGGCTCCTGCGCCTCGCCCACGCCCAGGGCGCCACGCTCTTCATGGTGGTGCAGGCGGCTCTCGCCGCGGCCTTCACCCGGCTCGGAGCGGGCACGGACCTCGCGCTCGGCACGACGGTGGCCGGGCGCGGCGACGACGCCCTGTCCGGACTGGTCGGCTTCTTCGTCAACACCCTTGTCCTGCGCACCGACACCGACGGCGACCCGACCTTCGGGGAGCTGCTCGGGCGGGTCCGGGAGGCGGGCCTGGCCGCGTACGCGCACCAGGAGCTGCCCTTCGACCTGCTCGTGGAGCACGTGAACCCGCTCCGGTCCGCGGCCCACCATCCGCTGGTGCAGGTGATGCTCCAGGTCAACCGGGCGGACGCGGCCGCGAACGCCCTCACGGCCGGCGGGCCGCTGGCGGGCAGGGAGCTGCCGTACGGGTCGGCGACGGCGAAGGCCGACCTGACCTTCGCCCTGACGGAACAGGCCGAAGGCGGCCTCTCGGGCGTCCTGGAGTACGCCACCGACCTGTACGGGGAGGCCGGCGCCGAGCGCCTGGCCGGGCTGCTCGTCGCGGCACTGGAGCTGTTCGGCGCCGACCCGGGCCGCCGGATCGGCGACCTCCCGGCGCCGGCCGACCGGCGGGGTGCGCGGCCGCTGGCCGGCGGCTACCGGATCGACGTGGAACACGTCGCCGCGGTGCTCGCGGAGCACCCGGCGGTGGCCGGGGCGCGGGTCCGCGTGGTGGAGGACCGCCTCGTCGCGGAGGTACTGGACCGGGAGGACCCGGCCGGCCCGCTGTCCGAGCCGGCCCTGCAGGAGTGGGCGGCGGAGCGGCTGCCGGAGTACGCGGTCCCCTCGACGGTACGCCTCCTCGCGGGGGCGGCACCGGAACAGGAGGCGGCACGACCCGCTGCCGGGTCCGCGGCGCAGGCTCAGGGCGCGGCCCGGACCTCCGCCGGGGCCACGAGCCGGTCCCAGGACCCGACCGGGACCTCGGACCGGTCCCAGGACCCGACCGGGACCTCGGACCGGTCCCAGGACCCGACCGGGGCCGCCAGCGCGGCGCCCTCACCGGGCGGCGATGACCGGCGCAGTGACGACCAGCGCGGTGACGACCGGCGTGCTGACGACCGGCTGGCGCCGGCGCTGTTGCGGCTGTTCGCGGAGGTGCTGGAACGGGGGCAGCTCGGCCCGGACGACAACTTCTTCAAGTCCGGCGGGCATTCCCTGCTGGCGGTCCGGCTGGTCAACCGGATCAAGGCGGAGCTGGGCCGGGAGCTGACCCTGCGCGAGGTGTTCCGGCACCCGACCCCGGCCCGGCTGGCGGCGCTGCTGGCGTCCGCGCCCCCGGTCCCGCCGACCCCGCCGCCGGCCCTGCGCCGCCGCACCCGCGCGGGCTCCCGGGTCCGCCAGCCGTAGCGGCGCCGTAGGGCGCCCCTGCCCGACACGCGCCCTGTATGACGCAGAGGTCCTCCCCGGCAGTCTGCCTGGGAGGACCTCTGCGTCATGGGGGGCAAGCTCCCGAGCGGCTCAACAACGACCCGGGCCAGGGCCGTTCCGGTCCGGGCCAGGGCCGTTCCGGTCCGGGCCAGGGCCGTTCCGGTCCGGGTCCGGTCCGGGCCCGGCCTGTGCTCCGCTGCGCGGGGCTGAGTCCCCTACCCGCCCTTCCACCGTTCCCCGGGCTCCGCCCGGACCCCTGTTGCCGCGCGCGGCGCCGTTCCCCGGTGGCCGGCCGGGGACCGGCCCGGTGCACGAGCCGAGGTCGCCGTCGACGCACCGGATCGCACACCGGAGGTGCACGCCCCCGGGATCCGCGTCCCGAAGCCGCCGGAGGCGCACGCACACCCCGGGATTCAGGTCCCGAAACCGCCGGAGGCACACGCACACCCCGGGATTCAGGTCCCGAAACCGCCGGAGGCACACGCACACCCCAGGGATTCACGTCCCGAAACCGCCGGAGGCACACGCACACCCCAGGGATTCACGTCCCGAAACCGCCGGAGGCACACGCACACCCCCGGATCCGCGTCCCGAAGCCGCCGGAGGCACACGTACGCCCCCGGGGACCGGCAGTTCGGAGCGGCAGAAGGGGGCCGGGGAGCTGCCGCGGGGACTGCCCGGTGGGGTGGGGTGCGGTGTCTAGCTTGGGGGCACGGACTCCGCTCCGCATCCATTCCCCCGCCTGGAGGCTCCGCGATGCCCTCGACCGCCCCCACCGCCTCCGCCGTCCTGGACGGCGGCCCGGCGATCACCCCGGCGCCCCGCGTGCTCGACCGGATCGACGCCCGGGTCGCCGACGGCGCCGAGCGGCTCGCCCTGGTGCACGGCGAGCGCCGGATGACGTACGGGCAGCTCGCCCTCGCCGTGGCGTTCCGTGCCGAGGAGCTGGCCGCCGAGGGTGCCGGGCCCGGCCGGCTGGTGGCCGTGCACCGGCCGCGCGGGATCGACGCGGTGGTGGGGCTGCTGGCCGCCCTGCGGACCGGCGCCGCCTACCTGCCGCTGGACCCCGGCGCCCCGGCCGCCCGTACGGCCGCCATCCTGGCGGACTGCGCCGGGCAGGAAGTCCGGCCGCCGCACGGCGAGTTCGCCCTCCCCGGCCCCGGTGTCCCCGAGGACACCGCGTACGTGATCTACACCTCCGGTTCGACGGGAACCCCCAACGGGGTGGTGGTCGGGCAGGACGCCCTGGCCCACTTCACGGCCGGGGCGACGGTCCGCTACGGCATCACCGCCGAGGACCGGGTCCTGCAGTTCGCGCCGCTGCACTTCGACGCGAGCGTCGAGGAGGTGTTCCTGACCCTGGGCGCCGGCGCCACCCTGGTGCTGCGCGACGAGGAGATGCTGGACGTGCCCGGGCTGCTGGCGGGGTGCACCGCGCACGGCGTGACCGTACTGGACCTCCCCACGGCCTACTGGCACGAGCTGGCCCACGCCCTCGACGCGGGCATCGCCGAACTCCCTTCCACGGTACGCACGGTGGTCATCGGGGGCGAGGCCGCACTGCCCGAGCGGGTGGCCCAGTGGTGCCGGGCCGTGGATCCGGACCGGGTGCGGCTGCTGAACACGTACGGCCCGACCGAGGCCACGGTCGTCGCCACCGTCGCCGACCTCTCCCGGCACCCGGGCGGCCCGGTGCCGATCGGCGAGCCGCTTCCGGGGGTCCGCGCGGCCGTCGTGGACGGTGAGCTGTGGCTGCTCGGCGGAGGGCTGGCCCACGGATACCTGGGCCGGCCGGAGCTGACCGGGGGGCGCTTCGCGGCCCTGGGCGGCGAGCGCGCGTACCGGACCGGTGACGTGGTGTTCGTACGGGAGGACGGGCAGCTCGGGTTCCGGGGACGGGCCGACGACGAGGTCAAGATCAACGGTCACCGGGTGGACCCGGCGTCCGTCGAGTCGGTGCTCACCGCCCACCCGGGGGTCCGCGAGGCCGCCGTCGTGCCGCAGGAGACCGCGGACGGCGTGAAGCGGCTGGCCGCCTTCGTCGTCGCGGATCCGGAGGTGGAAGCCGACGCGCTACGCGCCCGGGTACGGGCCCAACTGCCTGCCGCTGCCGTGCCGTCGGTCATGACGCTGGTGGAGGCCCTGCCCCGTACCTCCTCCGGAAAGATCGACCGCAAGCTACTGCGCACCGCGCCCCCCGCGGGCCGGTCCGGCGCCGAATCGGTGTTCGACGGGCCGGTGCTGCCCGCCGAGGACCGGATCCCGCTGTCCTTCGCGCAGCGCCGGCTGTGGTTCCTCGCCGGACTGGAGGGCCCCTCGACCACGTACAACCTCCCGCTGGTGCTGCGCCTGGACACCGTCCCCGACCGGGAGGCGCTGGCCGCGGCCCTCGGCGACGTTGTGGAGCGCCACGAGGTGCTGCGCACGGTGTACCCGGCCGTGGATTCCGAGCCGTACCAGCACGTCCTGGAGCCGCTGCCGGTCCCGCTCGGGGTACGGGAGTGCGTGCCGGGCGAACTCGACGCCCTGGTGGCCCGGTTCACCGCCGGAACCTTCGACCTGTCCTGCGAACTCCCCATCCGTGCTCGGCTGTTCACCACCGGCGACGGCGGAGCCACCCTCGCCCTGCTGACCCACCACATCGCCACCGACGGCTGGTCGGTACGGCCGCTGCTGCGCGACCTGGGCGAGGCGTACGCGGCGCGGCTGGCCGGCGCCGCACCCCAACGGGAGCCGCTGCCGGTGCAGTACGCCGACTACACCCTGTGGCAGCACGAGCTCCTGGAGGACCCGTCCGCACTGCTGGACCACTGGCGGGCCGCCCTGGACGGGATGCCGACCGTACTGGACCTGCCCGCCGACCGCCCCCGCCCGGCCGAGCCGACCGGTCGGGGCGCGAGCCTCACGGCGCGGCTGGACGCGGACGCGCTGCGGCGGCTCACCGCGCTCGGCGCGGAGCGGGGCGCCAGCCTCCTGATGGTCCTCCAGCCGGCCCTGGCCCAAGCGTTGGCCGCCGTCGGCGCGGGAACGGACATCGCGATCGGCACCCCGGTCGCGGGCCGCGGCGACGAGGCGCTCGACGCCCTCGTGGGCTTCTTCGTGAACACCCTGGTGCTGCGCACCGACGTATCGGGCGACGTGCCGTACGCGGAGCTCGTGGACCGGGCCCGGGACGCCGACCTGGCCGCCTACGCCCACCAGGAGCTGCCCTTCGACCTGCTGGTGGAACACCTCGCCCCGGAGCGCGCGCTCGCCGTCAACCCGTTCTTCCAGGTGATGCTGACCGCCCAGGAGCCGGAGCCGGACGCCCCGGCGGAGAGCGCGCAGACCACCGAGGGAGCGCAGACCCCGGAGCCGTCCGGCCCGCTCACCGGCCGGTTCGTGGAAACGGGCCTGGAGGCGGCCAAGTTCGACCTCAGCGCCGCCTGCGTGGCCACCGCGGACGGCGGGCTGGAGGTGTGGTGGCAGTACGCGGAGGACCTCTTCGACGAGGAGACCGCGCGGCTGCTGCTGGACGTGTTCGTACGGGCCCTGGCCCGGGCGGCCGCCGACCCCGACGGGCCGCCCTCCGCCGGCCCGCTGCTCGACGAGGCGGAGCTGCGCGGGCTCGCCGAACGCCGGGCCCGCGTCGCCCTCGCCCTTGCGGCGCAGGCCGAGGCGGAGGCGGTGCGCGCGGCGCAGGCCCCGTCCGCCGGGGGCTCCGCCGCCGAGGGGGTGCTCTGCACGCTGTTCGCCGAGGTCATCGGCATCGACCGGGTGGCCCCGGACGACAACTTCTTCTCGGTCGGCGGCCATTCCATGATGGGTGTCCGGCTGGTCAACCGGATCCGCGCGGTCCTCGGCCTGGAGGCCCGGATCCGCGACCTGTTCCTCGCCCCGACCCCGGCCGGGCTGGCCCTGCGCCTCACCCGGGACGGCGCGGGCGCCGGACGGGCGCCCCTGGTCCCGGTGGCTGCCGCCGACCGGCCCGATCTGGTCCCGCTGTCGTACGCGCAGCGCCGGCTGTGGTTCGTCGACCAGCTGGAGGGCCCGAGCCGCTCCTACACCATCCCCTTCGCCCTGCGCCTGGACCGGCCGCTGGACCCGGCGGTGCTGGCCGAGGCCCTCGCCGACGTGGCCGGCCGGCACGAGGTGCTGCGGACCGTGTACCCGGCGGTGGACGGGCAGCCGTACCAGCGCGTGCTGGAGTCGGCGCGGCCGGTGCTGGAGCAGCTCGCGGCTCCGCCCGGCGGGCTGGACGCGGCCGTCGACGCGGCGGCCGGACACGTCTTCGACCTGGCGGCCGAACTCCCCTTCCGGGCCGCGCTGATCGATTCCGCGGACGCGGACGGGTACGCGGACGGGTACGCGGTCGGGTACGCGGACGGGTACGAAAGCGGCGGAGGGCAGGTGCTCGTCCTGCTCGTGCACCACATCGCTGCCGACGGCTGGTCGACGGGCCCGCTGCTGGCCGATCTGGCCACGGCGTACGCGGCCCGGCAGGACGGGCGGGCCCCCGGCTGGCGGCCGCTGCCCGTGCAGTACACGGACTACACCCTGTGGGAGCGGACGGCCCTCGACGGCGAGGCCGCCGCCGGGCACGTCGCCCACTGGAAGCAGGCCCTGGCCGGCGCACCCCCGGTGCTGGAGCTGACGGCGGCCCGCACCCGGCCCGCGGAGGCCACGCACCGGGGTGCGGCGACCCCGCTCGCCCTGGACGCAGGGACGCACGCCCGGCTGGAGCGGCTCGCCCTGGAGCACGGGGCCAGCGTGTTCATGGTGGTCCAGGCGGCCCTGGCGGCCACCCTGACCCGGCACGGAGCCGGCACCGACCTGCCGCTGGGCACGGTCGTGGCGGGGCGCGACGACGAGGCGCTGAACGACCTGGTCGGCTTCTTCGTCAACACGCTGGTGCTGCGCTGCGACACCTCCGGCGACCCCCGGTTCGCGGAGCTCCTGGAGCGGGTCAAGGAGACGGACCTCTCCGCGTACGCACACCAGGACCTCCCCTTCGACCTGGTGGTGGAGCAGCTGAACCCGGCGCGCTCCACCGCCCACCACCCCCTGGTGCAGGTCGTGGTGCAGGTCCATCCCGCGGAGCCGCCGGCGGAGGCGGACGCGGTGCTGGCCGGAACCCCGCTGGGGACGGCCTCCGGGTTCACGAAGTTCGACCTGACCGTGTCGCTGCGCGAGACGCGCACGGCGGACGGGGCCCCGGGCGGGCTGGAGGGCGTACTGGAGTATGCGACGGACCTCTACGACGAGGGGACCGCGGCCCAGCTGGCCGCGCACCTGGCCCGCACGCTGCGGGCGGTCGCCGAGGACCCGGGGCAGCGCATCGGGGACATCGCCCTGCTCTCGGCCGAGGAGGAGTTCCGCCTGGTCACCGAGTACAACGACACGGCGACCCCGCGGGCGGCCTGCGGGCTGGTCCACGAGCGGTTCGCCGCCCAGGCCCGGCGCACCCCGGACCGGATCGCGGTCTCGTACGAGGAGGAGACCCTGACCTACGCGGCCCTCGACGCCCGCGCCAACGCCCTCGCGCACCGGCTGCTGGCGGCGGGCGTGGCCCGGGACGGGGCGGTCGGAGTCCTGATGGACCGCACGCCGGAGCTGCTGGTGGCGGCGCTCGCCGTGCTCAAGTGCGGGGCCGCCTACGTACCGCTGGACCCGCGGCTGCCCGACGTACGGGTGCGCATGGTCATGGAGGACGTGGCGGCGCGGGTGCTGCTGACGCAGGAGTCGCACCGCGAGCGGCCCGCCGTGCTCCAGGAGGCGGCGGCCGGTATCCGGGTGCTGACCGCGGACCCCGCGCAGGACGGGGGCGCCGGCGCTTCGGGCACGGGCGTCACGGACGGCGGAGAGCAGGGCGATCCCGGGATCGCCGTCGGCGAGGACGCCCTGATGTACGTGATGTTCACCTCCGGCTCCACGGGCCGCCCCAAGGGCGTCGGAGTCACCCACCGCAACGTGGTGGAACTGGTCACCGACCGCTGCTGGAACCTCGCCAACCACCGCCGGATGCTGGTCCATTCGGCGATCGGCTTCGACGCCTCGACCTACGAGCTGTGGGTGCCGCTGCTGAACGGCGGACAGCTGGTCATCGCCCCCGGAGACGGCACAGACGTCGCCGAACTCGACCACACGGTCCGCACCTACGGCGTGACCGCGGCCTACTTCACCATGGGCCTCTTCCACATCATGGCCGACGAGGGCCTGGACACCCTCAAGCTCCTCGACGAGGTCTGGACCGGCGGTGACGTGGCCTCCCCGAGCGCCCTCCAGCGGGTCCTGGACCACTGCCCCGACACCGTGCTCGTGCACTCCTACGGACCGACCGAGACCACCTTCGCCTCGCACCAGCAGCGGATCCCGGCGGGACGGCGCACGCTCCCCGGCGTGTTCCTGGGCGCGGCCCTGGACAACACCCGGATCCACGTCCTCGACGAGCGGCTGCGGCCGGTCCCCATCGGGGTGGCCGGCGAGATGTACATCGCGGGCACCCAGGTGGCCCGCGGGTACCTGGGCCGGCCGGGACTGACGGCCGAGCGGTTCGTCGCCGACCCGTTCGGCGCGGACGGCGGCCGGATGTACCGCACGGGCGACCTCGTGCACTGGACCCCCGAGGGCGAACTGCGCTTCGTGGGGCGGGCCGACGGCCAGATCAAACTGCGCGGCTTCCGGATCGAGCCCGGGGAGATCGAATCGACCCTGGCCCGCCACCCCGGCGTCGGACAGGTCGCGGTGGTCGTGTTCGAGGACGGCCCGGGCGGCAAGCGGCTCGTCGCCTACGCCGTACCGCGCGCCGGCCACGGGCTCACGGTCGAGGGGCTGTTGCGCTGGGCGGCGGAGGAACTCCCCGAGCACATGGTCCCGTCGGCGGCCGTGCTGCTCGACTCGATCCCGCTGACCGTCAACGGCAAGCCGGACCGCAAGGCCCTGCCCGCGCCCGCCCTCGCCGCACGCCCTTCGGGGCGGCCCCCGCGCAACCCGCGCGAGGAGATCCTGTGCGCCCTGTTCGCCGAGGTCCTGGGCGTGGAGGGGGTGGGCATCGACGACAACTTCTTCGGCCTGGGCGGGCATTCGCTGCTCGGCGTGCGCCTGGTGAGCCGGATGCGGACCGTGCTCGGGCTGGAGCGCGGGGTGCGCGACCTGTTCCGCACCCCGACGGTCGCGGGCCTGCTGGGTGACGAGCCCAGCGGTTTCGACCCGATGGGCGTGGTGCTGCCGCTGAGCACCCGCGGGGCGCGGCCGCCGCTGTTCTGCATCCATCCCGGCACCGGGGTCGGCTGGCCGTACGCGGGCCTGGCCCAGCACCTGGGGCCGGACCAGCCGCTGTACGCGATCCAGGCGCGGGCCTTGAGCGAGCTGGGGCACTCCCCCGCCTCGGTGGAGGAGATGGTCGCGGACTACCTCCCGCTGATCCGGGAGGTCCAGCCGCAGGGCCCGTACCGCTTCCTGGGCTGGTCCTTCGGCGGCACGGTCGCCCACGCCCTCGCCGTGCGCCTGGCGGAGCTCGGGGAGCGCACCGAGCTGCTGGCGATGATGGACGTCCACCTGCTGCCCACCGAGCCGGTACGGCGCCACATGACCCCGGCGCAGAAGCGGGACATGCTGGTCGGCGACGCCACGGACGAGCCGGCCGACGCACCGTTCGACGTGGACGCGCTGATCGGTCTGGTACGGCTGAAGGACCCGGTGCTCGGGGCCTTCTCGGACGGGGAGATCCGGTCCGTGATCGGGGCCTCCATCAACCACGCCGAAATCATGAACCTGTACGACCCGCGCCCGGTGGCCACCGACATGCTGTTCCTGGCGGCCATCGAGGACGGGGAAACAGAAAACACCCTCGCGCAGCACTGGATTCCCTATGTGGAAGGCAGTGTCGAGAATCACATCATCGGGGTCCCGCACACCAGAATGGGCGAACCCGAACCGCTTGCACTCATCGGCCGTATTCTTTCCGAGAAACTGAGGAGCCTGTCATGACCAATCCTTTCGACGACACCGAGGGCACGTTCCACGTCGTGGTCAACGCCGAGGGGCAGCACGCCCTGTGGCCCGTCTTCGCCGAGGTTCCCGCAGGCTGGGACGTGGTCTGGGGCGCCGGCCCGCGGGCGGACGCGCTCGCCTACGTGGAGGAGAACTGGACGGACATCCGCCCCAAGAGCCTGGTCGCCCAGTACGTCTGAGCCCTTGAGAACAGTTCAGGAAAACCGTGTCCCGCACCGCGGGGCACGGTTTTTCGCTGTCTACTAAATCGCCTCTTCCGGCATTTCTGATTTCCCTCATACTGCCGCTCCAACTTCCCCTCGACGAGGCCGTCGCTTCCTATATTTCTCCGTATGCGACGACGGAATGTGAACATCCTTCTCACGGGTACGGCTTCGGATTCCCACACATGGAACCTGGTCTATCTGCAGCTGCTCCTGGAGGAGCTCGGGCACCCGGTCACCAATCTGGGTCCTTGTGTGACGGACGAGCTCCTGACCGCCGCCTGCGCGGCCGAGGAGCCCGGTCTCGTGGTCATCAGCAGTGTCAACGGGCACGGCTACCGGGACGGGCTGAGCGCCGTGCGCGCCGTCCGCCGGGGCGGCCTGACCGTTCCCGTCGTCATCGGCGGGAAGCTCGGCGTGGCCGGCGAGGCCGACCCGGAACAGCGCACGCGGCTCCTCGACGCGGGCTGCGACGCCGTCTTCGACGACGGTGACGTCGGCGCCCTGAAGTCCTTCATCGCCGCCCTCGGACAGGGTTCACGGACCGCCCGGCACCTCGTGCCGCGGGCGGCCCCGCGGGCCGCCGCCGGACAGGCGGCCGCCCGGCAGGCCGTCGCATGACCGCCGCCACGCTCGCCGCACCGAACGTGGCCGCCGCGTCCTCCCCTTCGCCGCCCCCGGCCCCTTCGCCTTCATCTCCTTCATCGGCTTCCCCGGCCTCCTTCGGCGCGTTCGTCGCGGACGCCGCCGCGTCCGGTCAGCTCGTCGTCCAGCCGCGGATGGGCTTCGGCGATCCGCGCCGGATGCGGGCCGGCCTGGAGCGGACCAAGGCCGCCGTGGCCACCACCGTCGGCACCCTCACCATCGACAGCTACACCCGGGTCGGCGACCACGCCGCGGCGCGGGACGCCCTCGCCGAGGGCACCCCGCTCAACGGCTACCCGATCGCCACCCACTCCGCCGAGCTCACCCGCACGCTCCTCGCGGGCGTGTTCGACGCCGGGTTCCCCGTCCAGGTACGGCACGGCTCCTCGCGGCCGGAGGCGATCGTCCGGGCGCTCGCCGCCGCCGGGCTCGACGCCACGGAGGGCGGACCGGTCTCGTACTGCCTGCCCTACGGACGCACCCCGCTCGCCGAGTCCGTGGAGAACTGGGCCCGTTGCTGCGAACTGCTCGCCTCGCTCGTCCAGGCCCCGCGGGTGGCGCACGTGGAGAGCTTCGGCGGCTGCATGCTCGGCCAGCTCTGCCCTCCCGGACTTCTGGTCGCCATCAGCCTGCTGGAGGGCCTGTTCTTCACCCGGCACGGCATCCGCAGCGTGTCCCTGAGCTACGCGCAGCAGACCGACCCCGCCCAGGACGCGGAGGCGGTACGGGCCCTGCGCCGGCTGGCCGCCGAGTTCCTGCCCCCGGACGTCGACCGGCACGTCGTCCTCTACACCTACATGGGCGTCTTCCCGCACACCGAGCGCGGCGCCACCCGGCTCCTGGAGGCCTCGGCCCGGCTGGCCGTGACCTCGGGGGCGCAGCGGCTGATCGTCAAGACGGCCGCCGAGGCACACCGGATCCCCACCGTGCTGGAGAACGTCCGCGCCCTGGAGACGGCCGCGGCGACGGCGGCGCTGACCGGGCCCCCGCGCGAGGCGGCGGATCCGGCCGACAGCGAGGTGTACCGGGAGGCCCGGGCCTTCGTGGAGGCCGTGCTCGAACTCGGCGAGGACCTCGGGAAGGCCCTGCGCACCGCTTTCGCCCGGGGAGTCCTGGACGTCCCGTACTGCCTGCACCCCGACAACGCCGGTCGCTCGCGCAGCTTCATCGACGCGGGCGGGCGGCTGCGGTGGTCCGCGACCGGCGCCATGCCGGTCACCCCCCATCCGGTGCCGGGCGGGCCGGGGCCGGCCTCCGCCCGGGCCATGACCTCGGACGGGCTGCTGGCGGCGCTCGGCCGGGTGGCCTCGCAGTACGACGGCCCGCCTACACCCGGGGCCGGAGGCGGGGCCCGGGCGGGCTCCCGCCCGGCCCGGACCCCCGCCTGATCCGCTCCCACCACGACCCCACCACTCGACCGGCACACCGACCACCACCACGAACAGGAAGCGACATGGACCTCTCGACCCCTCCCCCGCTGGGCGAGCACCTGCGGTCGCCGCAGCTGCGGTCCGCGATGCTCGTCCAGCAGGAAGTCCTCCACGCGGCACGGCAGTTCCTGCGCGGCGAGGGCTTCGTGGAGCTGCTGCCGCCGCTGGTGGGCCCGGTCACCGATCCGGGCGGGCGCGGCGCGAAGGCGCTGGACGTCGACTACTACGGGCAGCCGTACAAGTTGATGACGAGCGCGATCCTCTACAAGCAGGCTTCCCTGAAGGGCTTTCCGCGCCTCTTCTACATCGCCCCGAACGTCCGCGTGGAGCCCCCGGAGACCGCGGGCACGGGCCGCCACCTGGTGGAGTTCCACCAGATCGACGTGGAGCTGGCGGGCGGCAGCCGGGCCGACGCGCAGGAGATCGCGGCCGGCCTGCTGACCGGTGTGGTCGACCACGTGTGGACGGCCGTCCCCGAGCTGCTGCGCGAACTGGGCCGGGAGGAGCTGGACTTCGCCGAGCTGCGGTCCGGGAAGTTCGACTCCTGCACGCACGAGGAGGCGGTGGCCCGGCTGATCGGGCAGGGCCACCCGCAGAGTCCGGACGCGGAGATCGACTGGGAGGGCGAGAAGGTGCTCTCCCTGGAGGCCGACCGGCCGTTCTTCATCGAGGACTACCCGAAGGGATCACGCGGCTTCTACGACCGCGAGGACCCCGAACGCCCCGGCGTACTGCGGAACTTCGACCTGATCGCGCACGGTGGATTCGGCGAGCTGGTCAGCGGCAGCGAGCGGGAGTCGGGCTACGCGGCGATCGTGACCCGGATGCGGGAGAGCGGCGAGAACCCGGCGAAGTACGCGTGGTACCTGGAGCTGGCCCGCGAGGGCATCGAGCCCAGCGCCGGCTTCGGCATGGGACTGCAGCGCCTGGTGCGCTACCTGACCGGGCTCGACGCCCTCTGGCAGGTCAGCGCCTACCCGAAGCTGCCGGGGGTGATCGCACCGTGAGCGCACTGGGCACACTGGGCGCGCCGGGCTTCCCGGAGCGGGCGGTACGGGCCAGGGCCCGGGCGGGCACGGCCGAGGTGTTTCCGGCGGCGGACGCCTACGGGGCGGAGCTCTTCGGGTCCGAGGCCGACGGGTCCGGGAACGGGTACCCGGCAGGCGCCGGCGACGCGCTGGACGCGCTGCGGATCGTGCCGCCGGTGTTCATGCCGCGGCGGCTGGAGAAGCTGATCGACCTGGGCCGCGAGCCCTCGTACGAGGACGTGGACCTGGACACGTCGATCGGCGGTTTCACGGCCCGACTGCCGCTGTACCTCTCCGCGTTCGGCTCCACGCGGGCCGGCAGCGGTGACCTCGGGGTGGCGGCAGGCCGGCAGGCGGCCCGGCTCGGGATCCCGATGGTGATCGGCGAGAACATGGTGCCGGTGCACGGCTACGTCCGCGGCGGCGACGGCGGGGCCACCCGCTCGGCCCTGCTCGAACGGGTCGCCGCCTACGCGGAGTCCGTCCCGGACGGGGTCGGCGGCGTCGTCGTCCAGCAGTCCACCGAGGACGCCGACTCCGAGGTCTGGAACCTCCTCTACAGCGACCCGGGGACCCGGCCGCTGCGCGACTCCGGCCGGCTCGGCTTCGAACTCAAGGTGGGCCAGGGCGCCAAGCCCGGACTCGGCGGGATGACGGTGGTGGGCGCGGCCGAAGCCGAACGGCTGGCCGGGCGGTTCGCCGTACGGGACCTGCTGGGCGAGGCCGAAGGCAGGCGGCTGCGGTGCGCGACGCCCGGCACCTTCACCGAGGAGATCGTCCGCCAGCAGCTGCGGTTCATGCGGAACAACTTCCCGCTGGCCCGCACCTGGGTGAAGTTCCACCCGGGCCGGGACATCGCGGCGGCCACCGCCACCGCGTGGGCGGCGGGCGCCGACGCGGTCACGGTGGACGGCGCCGAGGGCGGCACCGGCTGGGCGCCGCGGGTGTTCCTGGACCAGGTGGGGCTGCCGCTCGGGGAGTGCCTGCGCCGGATCGGCCGGCCGGGCGGTGACCTGCTCGCCACGGGCCGGATCTGGGAGGGCGGCCGGGCGGTCCGGGCCCTGGCCCTGGGCGCGACCGCGGTGGGCCTGGGCCGGGCGGCGCTGCTGGCGGTGGACGAGGACCCGGAGGCGGGCCTGGTCCGGCTGGTCGAGGCCCTGGCACTGGAGGTGCGGCTGCTGGTCAGCGCCCTCGGGAAGTACCGCGTCGCCGATCTGGACCCGGCGGACCTGTGGTCCCCGGACGCCCCGGTGCCGGGGGCCGTGCCGGCCGTCCCGCTCGGGAGCCCGTCATGAGGGCGCGCGGGCCCGCCGGGCCGGGCGGCCCCGCCGTCGCCGGACCGGTACCCGGAATCGGCCGCCGGGACGGGTGAGGAGCCCCAGGAGACGGGCAC